>JACDBF010000183.1 GCA_013695055.1 Actinomycetota bacterium | reverse complement strand
AAGTCATCCCGTATTCGGGGAGCGAACGATTGAGTGGTGCGTATCCGAACCAGCCGCCGCTGGGAGCTCCGCCAAGAACGAAGCTCGAATAGAGAAAGAGTCCTCCGAGCACGAACACCCAGTAGCTGAATGCATTTAGCCTGGGGAACGCCACGTCGCGAGCGCCGATCATGATCGGGATGAAGTAGTTCATCAGCCCAACCCCCAACGGCATGATCACGAGGAAGATCATCGTCACTCCGTGCATCGTGAACAGCTGGTTATAGATGTCGGCCGACAGCACGCCTCCGTCCGGACGGGCGAGCTGCACACGCATCAGAAGCGCCTCGATCCCTCCGAGCAGAAAGAACAAGAAGGCCGAGACCCCATACATGATCCCGATCTTCTTGTGATCGACGGTCGTGAACCAGCTCCGCCAGCCGGTGGTGGCAGTCGGTCGAGAAAACAGTCCCTGCCGCCGGGCTACCGCTGCGGTTGCCATTTAGTGTCTCCCTTGGTCATCGAAGCCCTCATTCCAAAGTCTGCAGATAAGCGACCAATGCGTCGATCTGCTCTTGCGTGAGCCCGACATCGGGCATCAGCGCGCCGGGTTTCACTCCGGCAGGGTTCTCGAGCCACGCCGCTAGATTCTCGTCGGTCCTCTTGAAGATCGCTCCGGCGAAAGTCGAGCGGCCGGCGAAATGAGTGAGGTTAGGGCCTATGTTCGCGGCCTCCAGTGCCGTGCTGTCGACCGCATGGCACGACGCGCACGCCGGACCATTGGCAAACTGTCCGTCCTGGGAGCCCTCGGCAAACAGCCTGGCCCCCTCGGCTGCCAGGCCCGACGAGGGCGGATCGCTCGGCTGCTGCTGATCGCTCAGCCACGCGTCGAAATCGCCGGGCGTTTGGGCGACGGCCCTCAAACGCATGTTGGCGTGCCCCAGCCCACAGAACTCCTTGCATTGACCCAGATAGGTGCCGGGTTCGTCGGCCTCGAGCGTCAGGTGCGTGATCCGGCCCGGCACTACGTCTTGAGTTCCCCCAAGGCGCGGAATCCAAAAGCTGTGGTTGACCTCGTTCCCGCCGGACACGCGATCCGTCAGCTCCCCCTCCATCGTCAGATAAACCGGTCGCCCTGTGGGGATGTGGAGCTCATTCGCGGTGACGACCCCGGCCCCCGGATACTGATACTCCCACCAGAATTGGTGCGCTTTGATGGTGATCGGCAGCGCCCCCTCGGGCTTGCGCGCAAGGTCGAAGACCGTGCGGATGGTGGGCACTGCAATGCCGGCCAAGATGAGTGCCGGGACGAGGGTGAGGATGACTTCGAGCTTGGCGTTGCCGTGAAACTGCACGGCCTCCCGGCCCGGTCTGGCGCGATACCGAAACAAGGTGAAGACGAGCGCGCCCTCGACCAGGAGGAAGATGACGACGGCGACCCCGAATGTCAGATCCCAGAGCCCATCGGCCTTGCGTGCGTACTCGCCGGCCGGGCGGAGAACGCTTTGCGGGCGGTCCTCGGAGCACGCTCCCAGAGCAAGGATCACCAGGCCCGTCAGCGCGCCGAGTCGCGCGCGCCCCACGTGAGCTGTAGATCCCCTCATGCACTCTCCATGGTGAACGGGTAAGACGACCGCAATATAACTGAACGGCGGCCTATACCCTTTGCCTTATGGTGCCCACCGAAGAGCTCGAGGGCTACGCGCGCAAGTCACGAATCCTCAAGCTCCTGGCCATTCTCACGGCATGCGCGATCGTGCTCGTCTTGATCTCGCTGCCGGGCCAGAAGCAGGAGGTCCCCGAGTTCAATCTGCCACTTCTTTCGGGGGGCGAATCATTGTCTCGTGAGGACCTGGAAGGGTCGCCCGTAGTCATGAACTTCTTTGCGTCGTGGTGCGGGCCGTGCCGGGAGGAAGCCCGACGGCTCGAGAACGCCTGGAAAGCCTATGAGAACGACGGGGTGAGATTCGTGGGCGTGAACATCAAAGACACAACGGAGAAGGCGTCCCGTTTCGTGAACGAGTTCGGGATCACGTTCCCGGTGGTGGTGGACGCTGAGGAGAAGCTCGCCGGGCCCCTTGGAGTGGACGCCGGACTTCCTCAGACCTTCTTTATATCGAGCGACGGCACCCTCCAATCCAATGCCGCCGGCGACGAGGTCGGCGGTGGAGGGGGAACCGTCCAACTGGGAGCCATCAGCTCCGAGCAATTGGAGAGCCACGTCGAGGCCCTGCTCGCCGAGGACCAATGAGTAGCGCATCAGTCGCCGGGAATCGTTTGACCGCTTCGGTGCTGGGGATGGTGCTCTTCATCGCCTCGGAGGTGATGTTCTTCGGTGCGCTCTTCGGCGCCTACTACACATTGCGGGCCAGGGCGGCCGAGTGGCCGCCACCGGGAAGCCCCGAGACCGACCTGGTTCGCCCGCTGATCCTGACGGCCATCCTGCTGTCCTCTTCGGCGACTCAGCACTTCGCGGTGGGGGCCGCCGGGCGCAAGGATGGAAGAGCGCTGGCCCGCTGGGTGTGGCTGACCTTCTCATTGGGCGCCGTATTCCTCGTGGGAGAGGCCCTCGAGTGGCGCGCGCTGTTCGACGAGGGCTTTGTGATCTCGAGCAACGTCTTCGGGACTCTCTTCTTCACCATCACCGGCTTCCACGGCCTGCATGTCGCGGCAGGTCTCGCCATGTTGCTCCTGGCCCTCAAGAAAACACGGATCGCGCCCGAAGGGGGCCAGGGCGTCGGCGCGCTCGAGGCCGCCACCTTCTACTGGCACTTCGTCGACGCCATCTGGATCTTCGTAGTGGTGAGCCTCTACATAACAAACCTGTAGCCGGCCGCCGTTTCGGGCCCGGTAGGGAGGCCGATCCTTTAGTCTCGGGTGTCCGATGACAACTAAGCAGGTTCCACTTGCGACGCGGCCTCCCCGGCTGAAGTTCGCCATCGGCGGCGCCGTGGTTGCGGTCGCAATTCTCGGCCTCATCTCGTGGGCGATGGGGCGACCCGGTTCCACTTCCTTCTATATGACCATCGCGGAGCTCCAAGCCGAGGGGCCGAGCGGCGTCGCCGGCGCCTATCGGGTGAACGGCAACGTGGTCCCAGGGTCCCTGGAGCAGCAGGGGATCGAGACGAGCTTCGCGATCTCCGACGGAGCCGCGCGTCTCGACATCACCACGAGGCAGCCGCTGCCCGACGCCTTTTCCACCGCGTATGAGAACGATCCGGCGGCCGTCGAGGTGGTGGCCGAGGGCCGCTATGACGGGCAGAAGCTTACGGCGACGAAGGTGCTGGCAAAGTGCCCCTCCAAGTTCAAGACTCAGGCCTGACCGGGCCCCTGGGCTCCCTGGGCTCCCTCGGCCGGCCGGCCCTCCTGGCCGCCCTGGCCTTCGCCTTGATCGGCCTGACTCTGTGCGCGCTCGGCGCCGCGCGGGACCGGCGTGATCTAGCCGCCGCGGGCATAAGGGCAGTGGTCGCCACCGCCGCCTTCGTCGCGTTCGCGACCTTTTGCTTGCTTACCGCCTTCTTCGCGCACGACTTCTCCCTCGACTACGTGGCCTCGTACTCATCACGCTCGCTCACCGGCCCCTACACCCTTACGGCCCTGTGGGGCGGGGTGGAGGGGTCGCTCCTGCTCTGGACCTTCTTATTGACCGTCTTCGCCGCCATCGCCTTGACGCGCGCCCCGGCCCGAAGGAGCGCGCTGGTTGCGTGGGCGGGAGCAGTGCTGTGCGGCATCTCGATCTTCTTTCTGGTACTGCTCGCGGTGCCCGCCAATCCGTTTGCCGCACTCGCGTCCGTGCCCGCCGATGGGCAAGGGCTCAATCCGCTGCTCCAGTCGCCCGGAATGCTCATTCACCCGCCGCTGCTCTACACGGGCTTCGTAGGCTTCTCGATCCCCTTCGCCTTTTGCATCGCGGCCCTCATAACGCGCCGGCTGGACGACTCGTGGCTGCGAGCGACCAGACGCTGGACGCTGTTCGCGTGGAGCGCGCTGTCGGTCGGAATCGTCCTCGGAGGAGCATGGGCCTACACCGAGCTCGGCTGGGGCGGCTACTGGGCCTGGGATCCGGTCGAGAACGCATCCTTCATGCCGTGGCTGACCGCGACGGCCTTTCTTCATTCGGTGGTCATCCAGGAAAAGCGCCGCATGCTCAAGGTGTGGAACGTGAGCTTGATCTTGCTCACTTATGTGCTGGCCGTGTTCGGCACCTTTCTAACGCGCTCGGGAATCCTCTCGTCCATCCACACCTTTGCCGAAGGCGACACCGGTAAGTGGTTCCTGCCCTACCTCGCGGTGATGTTGCTCGGGGGCCTGGTCCTCATCGGCTCGCGTCTCGATTCCTTGCGCAGCGAGAACCGATTTGACTCACTCTTGTCGCGCGAGTCGGCGTTCCTCGCCAACAACGTCCTGTTCGTCGCGGCCGGCTTCGCGGTCTTGTGGGGCACCGTCTATCCCATCGTCAATGAAGCGTTTTCCGGAGTTCGGCTATCGGTCGGACCGCCGTTCTTCAATCGAGTGTTCGCGCCCATCGGGCTCGCCCTCGTCGCTCTTGCCGGGATCGGCCCCCTGATCTCGTGGAGACGAATGAGCAAGGGAACGTTCGCGCGCGTGGCGCGCCCACCCGCGCTTGCCGGGGTAGCGGCCGTGATCGTTCTCGCGGCCGGGGGAGTAAGGAGTATCGGAGCCCTTCTCGCGCTCGGCATCAGCGTTTTCACCGCGGCCGCAATCGTTGGGGAGTTCGCGCGTGGGAGCCGCGTGCACAGGCGACGGGAGGGTTCGACCTGGCCCGAGTCTCTGCGCCGCACCTTGACGCGGAACCGGCGCCGCTACGGAGGATACATCGTGCACCTTGGAATCGTGTTGATGGTGATCGGCTTTTCCGGAAACGCCTTCAAGGTCGAAAGGAGCGCCGAGCTTGCCCCCAATGAGTCCATGACGGTCGGCGCCTACTCCCTAACCTACGTCGATCATTCGAGCGCGAGTACGCCCGAGAAAGAGATAAATGAAGCGGTCATAGCGGTGAGCCGCGGCGGCGAGAGAATCGCCACGCTGCGCCCCCAACGCAACTTCCACATCGCCCAGCGTCAAACGCAGTCGGAGGTGGCAATCAGGACGACGCCGGCCGAGGACCTCTATCTCGTGGTGACGTCCTTCGATGCGGACGCGACCATCGTCTTGAGGTCGTTCGTCAATCCCCTCACCTGGTGGATATGGGCGGGCGCGGCGGTGATGCTGGCGGGCATGGCCGTTCTGCTATGGGCGCCCGCGCCTCAAGCGGTTCCGGGGCCGGCCCCCGTGCGCGTGCGCCGGACGGAAGTGGCCACCAGATGAGAATGGTCGCCTGTGCGCTGCTGGTGTTAGCCGTCACCGCGGCGCCCGCAACCGCGGGCCCGGCCGATGTTGCGATCGACATCTCAAACCAGATCATGTCGCCCTTCTGCGATGGCGTGACGTTGCACGACTGCCCTTCCCAAGAGGCGCTCGACCTGCGCGCAAAGATTCAAAGATGGGCGAGCGCGGGCTGGAGCAGGGAACGCATCTATGAGCGGCTCGAGGCCGAGTTCGGCGCCGGCATCCGCGCCGCGCCTCCGGCCCGCGGAGCGGGGACCCTGGCCTGGGTGCTTCCGGGACTCGCCCTGCTCGCCGGCGCTGGGGCGGCTTACTCGTTCGCCCGGCGTTGGGCCGTTGGGTCGGCCGATGCTGGAACGACGCCGGTCGTCATGTCGCCGCGCGAACGCGCTCGCATCGATGCCGACCTCGAAGCGCTTCGAGGAGATACTCAGAGCGAGGTGCGCACATGATCGAGACCATCGTGGTAGCGCTCTTGGCGGCTTCGGCGCTCGCGCTCGTCCTGGCCCCCCTTAACCGGCAACTCCGCAGAGAGTCAACCGGGCCCGACGCGGCCGCCGACGCCGCGGTTGCAAAGAAGGACGCAGCTCTCACCGCCATCATCGATCTCGAGAACGAGCGCGAGGTCGGCAAGCTGTCGCAACCCGACTTCGAGGCGCTTCGAATCCAGTACGAGCAGGAGGCTCTCGAAGCGCTGCGCGAGCTCGAGACGATCGAGCTCGCCACCGCCGAGGACGCCGAGCTCGAAGCCGAGATCGCCGAGCTGCGTCGCGCAATGAGCTGTCAGGTTTGCGGAGCCCCCCGCGGGCCGGGAGAGACCTGCCCCCGATGCGGCGAGTAGCCGCGCTCGCTGCGGCCGCCGCGCTCGCCGTCGCTCCGAACGCTTGGGCCGCTCCTTTGGAAAACGGCATCATCGAGGGCCGGGTAACCAACGGCACCTCCAGCCGCCCGCAACCGGGAGTCGAAGTGGTTCTCAAACGCACCCGTCCCGACGGCTCGGAAGCCAAGACTTGGACGGCCACAACCGATCGGCTGGGGCGCTTTCGATTTGCCGGTCTCGCCACGGGCGAGGATCGTCTATACGCTCTCGATGCCCGCTATCGCGGGGCCAGCTTCGCAGGGGGCGTCGTGACGATTCCGACCCAGCGCCCGGCCCCTGTTATCGAAACGACTTTGAAGGTGTGGCGGCCGACTTCCCATCCCGGAGCCATCCTCATCCTGAGAGATTCACTGTTCGTGAGGCCGTTCGAGGGCGGGCTCAGCGTCCTCGAGTCGCTGACGATCGTCAACCCGACTGATCGCGCCTACATCGGCCGGGCCCGGGCCATGGACGCCGACCCCAAGGG
>JACDBF010000174.1 GCA_013695055.1 Actinomycetota bacterium | reverse complement strand
CGGGTTGCGGCGGGCTCGAAGTGCACCGTCGAGGACGTGGCGACCGTGCAGCCGTTACGCCCGGTCACGGCCACCCCCTTATAGAACCGGAGCAGGGAGCGGGCGGCCGACTCGTCGTCGGGGGCCCGGCCGAGAGCGCGCGCCTCCGAGGAATTCGGAAAACACCATTCGGCCCCCCGAGTCCACTCAAGGAAATCTCGCTCGCCGGGAAAGCTCGCCGCCAAGCGTGCGCTCGCCGGGTCCAGCGCAAAGGGCACGCCCCTTCCATTGGCCTCGGCGAGCAGGGAGCGGCCGGCGGAGCAGATGGAGGAGCGCGTGAACAGGTAGCCGGTGACAACCAGCAAATCAACCCCGTCCCAGAGCTCGTGGGGCACATCGGACACCTGGAAGTGCGCGTTGGCCCCCCTGCTCGTTATGAGGCGGCGCTCGCCATCCTGATCGATGAGCGCCGCGACCGTGCCCGTCGGGTGCTCCGAATCGCGTTTCACGTGCACCCCTATTCCATGCGCTTCCAGCTCATCACAGAGAGCGTCACCCGAGGAGTCACACCCCACCCGTCCGACGAAGCGAACGTCGACGCCGAGGCTCGCCAGCCAGGCCGCTTGGTTCGCGGCCGATCCCCCGCCCCCGAATGTGATGCGGCCCTCTACCTCTTCGCCGCGGGCCGTCGCCTCATCCGTTTCGATGCGAACGTCAACGATGAGGTCTCCAACAACCAGCACGGAGCCTTCCGCGGTGGTCATCTGCGTCCTGGCCTGAGACCGATCTCCAGCGCTCCGGCCACGCGAGCAGCCAATCCGGCATTGCGAACGACCAGATCAACATTGACCGAAAGAGTCCGGCCGTCGCTGCGGGCGGACATCTCCGCGAGCAGAAACGGCGTGACCTCTTTGCCTTTTATCCCTTTGGCACTCGCCGCCTTGAGCGCGTCCTGCAAGATGGCATCGTGCTCCTCAGCTTCCAGTGCGCGCTCGGGAGGGTTGGCGACGACGAGGGCGCTCGACAGCCCCAGCCCCATGGCGGAGAGATAGGCCGCAGCTATCTCCTCGGGCGAATCGAAACGCCACGGCGCGGGCACGCCGGTCGCCTTGACATAGAAGCCGGGGATGGAATCGCTTTGATAAGAGGCAACCGTGACCGATAATGTTTCCAAGTACTCGAACGTAGACTCCACATCGAGGATGGACTTGACCCCGCTGCAGATCACGACGATCGGAATGTCTCGCAGCGCCACGAGATCGGCCGACACATCCCACGTATCGCGCGCGTCAAGATGCACGCCGCCAAGTCCTCCCGTCGCGAGGACGTGAATGCCGTTGTCGTGAGCGATGCGTGCGGTGGCGGCAATGGTCGTGCCGCCGGTCTGTTTGCGCGTCGTCGCCGGGCCCAGATCGCGCACGCTCAACTTGGTCGCGCTGTCCGTGAGCTGCGCCAGTAGCTCAAGCTGTTCGTCGGAGAGGCCGAGCCTCACCTCACCTTCGATGACCGCGATGGTCGCGGGGACCGCGCCTCCGGCTCGCACGATCTGTTCGGCGGCGCGCGCAACTTCGAGATTGTGAGGCCGCGGAAGTCCGTGAGTTATCAGGGTCGACTCCAAGGCAACCACGGGAAGCCCGTTCTCGAGCGCCTTCGCAACCTCGTCCGAAAGAGTCACAGTCACGGCTCCATCCCGCCGAGTGGGTGTGGGGTGGCGCATACCGCCACTCATCACCCACTCGAGGCATAAGAAAAGGTGTTCACTCCTTGCTCGAATTCGATTTCGGCCCGCCATCCTAGAGAACGTTCCGCTTTGGCGGGCGATGCGAACACGTGGCGAACGTCGCCGAGGCGGAAGTCCCCCGTGATGACGGGGGCTGGGCCACCCATGCAGTCCGTGAGCGCTCGGGCCAGCTCGCCCACGGACCGGGGATTGCCCGAAGCAATGTTGAAGGCTCCCGACTCCTGATCGTCCAAGAACAACCCCGCGAGGTTCGCGCGCGCAACGTCTTTCACGTGAACGAAATCGCGCAGCTGGCGGCCATCCTCTGTTACGCGCGCAGCTCTTCCCGCTCGCAGAGCGCTCATGAAGATGCTCGCGACTCCCGCGTAGGGAGTGTTCCTGGGCATCCGGGGTCCGTAGACGTTGTGATAGCGCAACGCAGTCAATCCGGCCCCCGTCCGTCTCGCGAACACGCCGCATAGATGCTCTTGATGCAGCTTGGTGGCGGCATAGACGTTGCGCGGATCCAACGGCGCGGCCTCGGTGACGGCAACGGAGTCGAGAGCTCCGCCGCAGAAGGGACACGGGGGGTCGAATCGGCCTGCGCTCAACTCTCTTTCGAGGCGGGGTGCGGCGGCTACGGCACCATGCTCCGGGCACTCATAGGCGCCTTCTCCATACACGACCATGCTTGAGCCGAGCACGAGGCGGCCCGAGAAGCCCTTGCGATGCATCTCTCTCAAAAGGACCGCTGTTCCGACATCGTTGTTGTCGACATAGCCCATGACGTCTTCAAAGGACGTTTCCAAACCCACCATGGAAGCTTGATGGGACACCGCTGTGACGCCGTGAAGGGCCGCCGACACAGCGTCGCCGTCGCGAAGGTCGGCCCACCGATATTCGGCCAGCGGGTTGAGGTACTCGGGTCGGCGCTCGTGTGCGCCCGCGAAGAGCGCATCGATCACCACGACCTCGCAGCCGGCCTCGGCCAGCGCATCGACCACATGCGATCCGATGAAGCCGGCTCCTCCGGTGACCAGCACTCTCAAGGGGAGACGGCTCCCGGCGCCATGTCGCGCCATCGAGGAAGCCGCACGGTGAACACGCAGCCTCTGCCTTCGTTGCGCACATCTATCTCGCCCTCATGGGCTTCGACGATCCCGCGCGCTATCGCCAGGCCGAGGCCCGCCCCCCCATCGTGCGGGCTTCTCGACGCCGTGCCCCTGAAGGCCATCTCGAAGACACGGTCGATATCGTGTCCGGGAATGCCTCCGCAAGAGTCCGCCACCAGCACCCAGGCGTGGTCATCGTCGGCTCCCGCCTCGACGGTGACGACTCCGTCGCTGGGAGTGTGCCGGATAGCGTTGTCGAGCAGATTACGCACGACACGCCCGATCTCGGATGCAGACAACTCGAGGTGCGGCGCGTCTCCGGCCAGCTTTCCCTCGAGCTTCACTCCGTTTGCGCGCGCCACTCCCGCTGAAGCCGAGAGCGCGTCCGAGACCAGATCGCCCAACGACACCTGCTCCAGTTGCAAGCGCAGCGTCCCTGAGTTGATCCGGCTGAGCTCGAAGAGATCCTCTACGAGTCCCGATAGCCGCTCGGCCTCGCCCACGATGGCGCGGTGATAGCGGGCGGTCGTAGCCTCGTCCGAGACAACTCCGTCTTGCAGCGCCTCGGCCATCGCGAGAATGCCGGCCAATGGTGTCCTGAGATCGTGCGACACCCACGCCACGAGCTCGCGCCTGGACGCGTCCAGAGCTCGCTCTCTCGAGCGCGATTCGTCGAGCCGGCGAGACATCCCCTCGAGCTCCACAGCCACCGTCGTCAGCTCGCCCGCAAGTGGCCCTCCATCCTCGGACTTGGGCTCTCCTCTGCCGATTCTCTGCGCGACATCTTGAAGCCGGCGGCTGCCGGCCGCCACGCGCTGGCCCAACATAAGAGCGACGAGGACGGCCACGGCACTCGAGGCCGTGAGCACGACTCCGAGTGCCCTCAAGTCATGCGACGAGAGATACATTCGATTTGCGGCGAGCATCGCACCGGCGGCCACTGCCGAGACCGAAGTTAGGGCTGTGATCGTGACCTGTGTGCCTATCGACCTTCGGTTCGATCTATGCAAGAGCCGCGTTCCGGCCACCCCTACTACAGCGGCCGCACCAAAGGAGTAGGCCGCCAGCAGCAAGGCATCTTCGAGTGGCATGTTCAGGATGACTGCCACGACGGCTACGGCCGCGAGTCCCACCCCGGCCACGATGACTAACGCCCTATAATTCACTCTGCAATGGCTCCATTCGCCGGGTCGAATCGGTACCCGACGCTCCAGATCGTCTTGATCCACGAAGGGTTCGCGGGATCCAACTCGAGCTTCTCTCGCAAGCGGCGAACATGAACGGTAACCGTCGACTTGTCCCCGAAAGAGTACCCCCACACCTCCTGCATCAACTCCTCGCGCGTGAAGACCTTCCTGGGGTGCATGACGAACCACAGGAGCAGGTCGAACTCGCGCGACGTAAGAGTCACCCGCTCGCCTCGCACGCGCACCTCATGAGCGGGCATGTCGACGGTCAACTCACCCATCACGAGGGGATTCTGACTCTGCAAAGGCACGGGCACAAGGGGAGCGCGCGCCCGCCTCAGAACCGATTTTACGCGCGCGGTTAGCTCGCGAGGTGAAAAGGGCTTGGCGACGTAGTCGTCCGCGCCCAACTCCAAACCGACGATGCGATCACTCTCTTCGCCAAGCGCTGTGAGCATGATGATGGGGATTGGGGCGATTTCCCTTATGCGCCGGCACACCTCGAGACCGTCCATGCCGGGAAGCATGATGTCGAGCAATATCAAGTCCGGAAGAGAGTCGCGGGCTCGCTCAAGCGCGATCCGTCCATCGACGACGACCTCGACATCGAAACCCTCCCGTTCGAGATAGCGAGCGACGACCTCCGACACCGTGGGATCGTCTTCGACGACGAGGATGCGAGTAGCGGGCTCGGAGGCTGAGTCGGTCACCACGGAGTCCTCACGAACACGGTGATTCCCAGCGCAAGCAGCGCCTGAAGAGACAGCCATGCGCGCTCCCTATCCGGGCCGAGCGACGATGCGGCCACCGTCAGCCAGGGCGCGAAAGGAAGCCAGATCCGTTCGACCTCTCCCTTGGAGAATCCGCTGAGATCCGCGGCCAGCAAAGCCACCAGGGCAGAGCCGGCCACCACCTCGAGACCGCGCCCTCGCAGACGAGTGAAGCCTGCCGCGACCGCGGGGCCGAGCATGAGCGCACCGGCGGCGAGGTTGTTGACCACGAAGAAACCATACGGTCGAGTCGCGGCGACACCGTCCCGGTAGCGCTCGACGGTGGCTTGCAGCCCCTCGAACCACCAGAAGCCCGCCCCGGCGAAGGCCGCTACTACCAAGGCGACGCCCGCCGCCCCCGCTACGAGCACCGAGGGTTTGCGGCGCATCACCGCAACAGCAACGACCACGAGCCCCAGTGGGACGACGCCATAGGAAAGCATCGCGGCGCCTCCCAACACGAGGCCGCCTGCAAATGCCTGCGCGACGGCACGGTTTTTACGCTCAGAGGAAAGGATAAGAAGCGCGATTCCCCACGCGCTCGCACCCATGAACAGCGCATCGAATGACGTGGCGATCCACAGGGCTGCCGGCGTCAACACAAGAAACGGCGCGCACGCGCGCGCTCGTTGCTCATCGGCGACGCTTCTCACGGCGATCATCGCCGCCGGGATTGCCGAAAGCCCACCCCCGATGACGGCGGCTGCCGCCCAGCCCGAACCCGCGAGTCCGGCGGCGCGAAGACCGGCGAGGAACAGCAGGGGGCCGGGGGGATGCCCTTGGACGTGTATGGGATAATCGGCCAAGCTGTCCGTGAAAGTGCTCAAGAACACCGGCAGCGAGCTCACTTGAGGCAGAGCGCGCAGGTAATCGTGCTCACCCAGCAGGGGGCTGTTTAGTGCGCCGGGCCCATCCACGAGCGCGAGCGAAATCGCCCATGCTCCCCCGGCCCCCACGGCGACTACGAGCAAGCCGCGCCACGAGATCCGGCGCGCAACCACAGGCCCTCCCACTATCACAAGGCCCGCCACCACAACTGGGAGAACAAGCGACGGGCCTGCGCGCAACTCGAATTCACCAAAGAGCGGAAGCGCGTGCAGCTTCAGCTCGTGGCCCGAAGCTCTAAGGGCGCCGCCCCATAAGTGCGCGACGGTCACGAGAACCAGCCAGCCGATGAATGATGCACCCGTAAAGAGCGCTCGGCGGGGGATGGTCGGGAATCTGGAGCGCTTCATAAGAGTCATCGAGCGCGTCGCATCCATCTGGCATCGAGGTTACGGTCCGAGCGGCCCGCCTGGCGCGGCTACGCAGAAAGTTTCTCGAATCGTAATCATTTCCACCCAAATTGCACCGTTCGTCCCGCCTAGTCTGAAGGAATGCCCGACGTCGTACTGCCCATCCGCAACGAGGAAAAGGCTATTCAGTGGGTCCTCGAGCGTATGCCGGCGGAGTTCAGACCGATCGTCGTCGACAACGGTTCGACGGATCGCTCCGCATCCATCGCGAGGTCCATGGGAGCCCTCGTCGTGTTCGAGGGCCGGCCCGGCTTCGGAGCAGCTTGTTTCGCAGGTCTCTGTGCGGCAACGAGCGAGATCGTTTGCTTCATGGATTGCGACGGATCGCTGGATCCCCGGCATCTGGCCCGCGTTTCCGAGCCGGTTCGAGATAACGCGTCCGATCTCGTCGTGGGCCGGCGCCTGCCGGCTCGGGGGTCGTGGCCACTCCACGCGCGCGCGGCCAATCGCCTCCTTGCAGCGGTTATCCGAAGACAAACGGGCACGCACCTTCGCGATCTGGGGCCGATGCGGGCCGCGAGGCGGGAGGCCTTGCTGGCATTGGACCTTAAAGATCGCCGGTTCGGCTGGCCGCTCGAGATGGTGCTAAGAGCCTCGTCCGCCGGATGGACCATCACCGAAGTTCCCGTTCCCTACGACGTGCGCAGTGGTCGCTCCAAGGTCACGGGCACTCTCGTGGGAACTCTCCGCACCGCACACGACATGGCCCGGCTCCTGTGAAGATCGATCCGGCGCTGATCGTTCTCGCCAAGGCCCCCGTGGCAGGTCGCTCCAAGACGCGCCTTCATCCACCTCTCACGATGTCCCAAGCTGCTGAGCTCGCCGAAGCTTGCCTCGTAGACACGTTGAAAGCGGTCGCTGAAACGCCCTCGGCTGGGCGCTATCTCGTTCTCGACGGCAAGCCCGGCCCCTGGCTGCCCCGCGGCTTCGATGTCGTACCTCAACGCGGCCGGGGGCTCGATGAACGCCTCACCTCAGCGTTCGAGGACGCGCGCACTCCGTCCCTTCTAATAGGAATGGATACGCCCCAGATAAACGCACAGCTTCTGGACGACGCGCTCGCTTCGCTGCGGGCGGGGAGCGACGCGGTCCTAGGTCCTGCGCCGGACGGAGGATATTGGGCGGTCGGGCTGAAATCCCAACCGGGAAAAGCTTTCATGGGAGTGCCCATGAGCGCGGCAATCACCCTCGACGCGCAGGTCCAGCGCTTCAAGTCGCTTGGGCTCAACTGGGCGCTCCTGCCTGCGCTCAGAGATGTCGACGTATGGGCGGACGCGCTCGAAGTCGCCGCTGTTGCGCCCGCCTCGCGTTTCGCCACCGAGTTGTCCGGCATGGCGCAGCTTCTCGAACAGCCGGCATGAGCGCCGTGACAACATCTTTCCTTCTCAGGTGCTCAGACGGCTCGAGGATCGAGCGTCCAATGGAACGCTGGTTCGGAGAAGCGTCCGGCGACGAACAAGACGTTCTGGAGCGCGTGCAAGGCCCCGTACTCGACGTCGGATGCGGTCCCGGCCGCTACCTCGTAGCCCTCGCCCGCAAAGGGATCCCCGCGCTCGGAATAGATGTTGCTCCTTCGGCCGTCAAGTTCGCCCGCGATAGAGGGGCGACCGTGCTCGACCGGTCGGTGTTCGGACGCGTCCCAGGCTCAGGTCGCTGGGGCAGCGCACTGCTGCTGGATGGGAACATCGGCATCGGCGGCGACCCGGGTGCCCTGCTCGCGCGCATCAGGGGACTCTTGAAAAATGGGGGCCGGGCATTCGTTGAAGTGGAGGGACCAGCGATCGCTACCAAGGTCCTCAGAGCGCAACTCCTTTCGAACGACGGTGCGACGCCATGGTTTCAGTGGGCGCGCGTTAGCGTGGCCGATATCGCACGGCTTTCGGTTTCCTGCAACTTCAGTGTGATTGAGGTGTGGCAGCGGCAAGATCGGTTCTTCGCGTGCTTGGAGGCGACGTGAAAGCGAAGGCCATCTTCGACCCGCCCGAGCAGCTTCGGGTAGGCCCTCTCAAAAAGGGCGCTTTCGAGAGCGCGCTGCGTTCTACGAGACTGGCGGCGCTCCTCGGCGTGATGCTGGGAGTCACTTTCTCGGTGTGCTTTTTCTCACCGGGCTCATCTCACATGTGATTCAACGTCCGGTTGGCTGGCTCAGCTGGCCATCGCGCCCCGCGGGCCTGTATCGCGTGACTCAGGGGGTGCACGTGGCCACCGGCCTCGCCTCGATCCCACTGTTGCTCGCGAAGCTTTGGGTCATGTACCCCCATTTCTGGACGTGGCCGCCGGTCAGGGACATCGCTCACGCGGTCGAGCGGCTCAGCCTGGTGCCGCTTGTGGGAGGAAGCCTCTTCATGCTCTTCACCGGCCTCGCGAACGTGGGCCTGTGGTATCCCTGGAACTTCTTCTTCCCTACCGGTCACTTCTGGGGCGCATGGATCACGATAGGGGCCCTCGTCGTACACATCGGAGCAAAGCTCGCCTTGACGCGCTCCGCTCTGTTCGGTGCGCGTGACGAGCCGCCGACTTCTAAAGGGGGCATCTCCCGCCGTTCCTTCTTGAGCGTGATAGCGGGCACGACCGGCCTCGTCACCCTGACGACGATCGGCCAAACCATCGGGCCCTTGAAGAG
>JACDBF010000167.1 GCA_013695055.1 Actinomycetota bacterium | reverse complement strand
GATGACGTCGTCCGGCTCGGGCCGGGCCTCTGGCCTGGCACTCCTTTGCCCGGCGACGCGGGCAACGCGGTCTTCGCCGGCCACCGCACCACTTACACCCACCCCTTCGGGGATCTCGACCTGCTCGGTCCGGGAGACGTTGTCCGTACCCGTTTGAGGGGCGCGAAGGCGACGGTGTTTCGAGTCTCCAAGGTCTCGGTCGTGGCCGAGAGCGACTATCTCGACTATGTGCTGCGGCAACCTCGACGGCCCGGCGCGCGCATGCTGACGTTGTTTGCCTGTACTCCCAAGGGTCAGCGCACTCATCGCATCGTCGTTCAAGCCCGTGCCGAACCACTCGAGTCGAATGAGGTCGCCGGCCGCGTTCCCGTCACCCGAGAATCCGATATCGCAATCGACTGATGGAATCGACTAGTGGAATCGACTAATGGAAGGGGCATCATGAATGAAGCAAGAGTGTTTGGGGGCGAACCGGTAATCGAGTTCGCAGTCGAACGTGATCGGCGAACGTTTCTGAGATGGGCGGGGATCATCGGCGTCGGCGCGACGTTTGCGGCCGCGACGGCCGGGCGCTTCGCGTCCGCACAGTCTGATCAGGGCGACATCGACATTCTCAACTATGCGCTCACGCTCGAGTATCTCGAGGCGGATTTCTACAATCGGGGAATCGACGCAGGAGTGTTGTCGGGCGAAGAGTTGACTCTCGTACGTCCGATTCGCGATCACGAGGAGGCGCACGTCTCCACAATCTCTTCCACGCTCGAAGATCTTGGCGCCACCCCGGTCGAGAAGCCGAAGTTCAAGTATCCGAGCGGGACCTTCGGCGACAACAAGGCGTTCCTCGACACCGCTTACACCTTCGAGACCCTCGGCGTGAAGGCCTACCAGGGACAGGTCGTGAACTTCAAAGACGCGGCCCTGCTCGCTGCGGCTGCATCGATTGCCGGGACCGAGTCGCGCCACACGGCGGTGCTTGCCGACTTGACCCGCCGAGACCCGTTTCCAGCGCCCCTCGAGGCGCGCTTGAGCATGAGCAAGGTGCTCGAGGCCGCCAAGTCCTTTATCCAGAGCTAATCAAGGAGAGATCATGGATCGCCGTAATTTTCTCAAAGGATCGCTGATCGCCGGCCCCGGCGTTGCGCTGCTCGGGACGGCCGAGGCGGGGGCGCAGAGCAGCAATGAGTTCGGCAGCGATGTAGATATCCTGAACTTTGCTTTGATAGCCGAATACTTCCTGTCTCAGTTCTACAGGGAAGGCGGGCCGCAGATGAGCGGCAAGGAATCGCGCTACATCGAATCGATAGGCGCGGACGAGGATGGCCACATCGCGGCCATCACCGGGACCATTCAGAACCTCGGTGGAACGCCCGCGCAGGCGCCGGCCATCGATTTCGGGAAGGCGCTGGCGAGTCGGAAGAGCTTTCTCGAGTTCGCCTTCAAGTTCGAGAATCTCTTCGCCGGCGCATACCTGAATGCCGCCGGGTCAATCAAGAGCAAGGAGATTCTCCAGGCGGCCGCCGGCATCTTCGGGGTCGAGGAGCGTCATGCCGCGATCGTGGGGAGGCTGCTCGGGCGGTCGCCCACCGGGGGCGTGTACGTGGGGGCCTTCAGCAAGCCGGTCACGAAAGCCGCGACGTTGAAGGCTCTCAAGCCCTATCTGAAGGGGGCCAAGGCGGCCGCGGGTGGGGCAGCCGTCACCACCTGACCCGAGAGGGAACTGAGAGAGGGGGGCCATGATGATTAGGAGGAGGACCAGGTTCGTTCTGGGCGCAATGTGCGCTGCGCTCTGTCTGGCGACCTCATTGTCTGCGGCGTCGGCGCAAGAGCAGCAGATCCCGGTGATGGTCCAGACCGTGCCCGGTATCCAAGGGATCGAGCTCACCCTCGATGGGACAAGCTTCTACCCCGATCAGAATGGACTCGCCCTCATTACCGTCTCGCAGTCGGGGACCTACGAGCTCGGGATCTCGACCTCCGATGTCGCAGACGGCGTCCGGCACTCCTTTGTGCGCTGGTCGGATGGGCCGTCGAGCCAAGTTCGGGACGTGACGGTCGATTCCTTCACCGTCCTCGAAGCGGGATTCGACACGAGCTATGCGACGGCCTTTTCGACCGTCTCTCCCGATGGGTCGCCGGCCGAAGGCGGTGTGGAGCGCGTGACCATCCGTGCCTACGGCGGCCGGAAGCTGACCTTGGAGGCCGGTTCTGAGACCTGGCTCACAGCCGAGCGCGTCGTCGCCGCGTCCGGCGGGTTGAGCTCTCGGCCGATCGACTACGAGGTCGAGGCAATCGACGACCGCCCCGTGCCCGCCGGCGAGAGCGAGCCCTTCCGGCTCGACGCCGACGGAACATTGACAATCGAGATCGATGAGCCGGCCGTCTCCGCTCCCAGGCCTGCGGCGGCGCCTGCGGGCGCACAGGAGCCGGCGTCTGAGCGCGCGCTCGGAGCCTGGATATTGGCAGCGACGCTCCTTATGGTCGCGGCCGGCGCGATCGTCCTCGGGCGGGCACGCGTCCGCCGTGTCCTGCGCCGCCTTAGCATTCCCCGGCCCGCGGCGGCGCTGGAGCGCGCTAAGGGCGCGACCGACGAGTGGCGAAGCCGGCGGGAAGCAAGGCGGATCTCAGTCGCCGGCCGGCGGGATGCGCCCCCTCCCGATCCCGCCGCCAGGACGCACGTCCGGGTCATGCTGGAGGGTGGCCGGGTCATCGAAGGCTTCAGAGACGCGAGTGGGATCGATTCGACCGATGAGTTCCTGTGCTTGATCCACGTCACCCGGGTTCTCGACGAGAGCTCCAAGGAGGTGCGGAGCTCGCCCATGGACGCGTTCATCCCGTCTTCGAGGATCATTCGCATCGAACCGGTCGAGGACCCGGCTTCCCCGGTTCTCACCGTGGACCTGCGCGCGAACGGCCGCACGCATGTCTTCCACCGTTAAATCGTTGGTCGATTCGACCGCCACCCACCTTGGTTTCTGCTAGTTTCTGCCATATAGCTTACAAAAACTTGCATCGGAACAATCCGCTCCTCCGTCCGGCATCGAACCCGGTAGCAACCGGAGGAGCAGGCCTCCGGCGCCGCGCGATCGAGACAGAGAAGGGGGTGAGCGAGGCAACACCGCTTCTTCACGGGTCCTGCCTTTGGCGCCTGTGGGGTGGGGGAGCAGCACGGGAAGCACAAGAGATAGCTGTCCGACTCAGTCACAAGGGGGCTACATGTCTGAAATTCTCAACACCGTCGACCGAACGGTCGCCGACCAGCCGGCGACCAGCCGGCGCCAGTTCGTAACCCGCACCGCCGCGACGCTCGGCGGACTCGGTCTGCTCGGCATGCCGGGGATCGCCTCCGCGGCGAGCTCCAACAGCGTGCAGACCATCCTGAACGTCGCCACCACCGCTGAGGTGCTGGCTACGATCGTCAACACCGTCGGCCACCAGAAGGGTCTCGGCGGCGACGCCGTCACCAAGCGAAACATCGCTGCGGCGGCGCGCGAGGAGCTCGTTCACGAGCGGGTGCTCGAGTCCTTCGGCGGAGAGGCCGTATCCAAGAGGATCTGGGTGCCGGACGCAGTCTTCGCAAACCGCACCAACTTTCTCAACACGCTCCAGGTCGGCGACCAGATCTTCGTCAACGCGTATCTCATCGCCACGAAGGCTTTCGGCAACAGGGGCGAGGGTGAGCTCGCGGCGATCGCAGCCGAGTTCATGGGCGTCGAAGCGGTGCACCGCGCGCTTGCTCGCCAATCGCTGGGCTTGCTCGGCAACGACCGCGTGTTCATGAAGTTCGACCAAAAGGAGACCGCTCCCGGAGCGCCGAACATCGGGCAGCGCGGTTTCGACGACATCCTCGGCGCGGTCAGGCAGATTCAGGCCGCCGGCTTCGGCATCGGCGCGAAGGGCGCGTCGCCGGGCCGCTTCTACAACTTTGGCGAGGTTCGCCAGAACACGCCGACCGACCCCGACCTCAACACGTTCGCGCCAGACGCCGACTAACAGGCGGACGGCTCAAGGCCTCACTTCAAGCGGGGGCCTGAGATGACTAGAGCCGCCGGTTTCTCGCTCCACAACAGGGGGCGAGGGGCCGGCGGCTCTTTTCGCGTCTGCGCTCCCGGAAAACCCGCCGAGTGGGCCGTGAATGGCGGTATGCGCCACCCCGCACCCACTCGGCGCGGGAGGCGAGTCAGCCGCCGGCGGGGGGAACGCCCACCCCTTCCGGCCCCCGGCCTTGAAACTCCCTTCGGAAGTCGTTGATGGCCTCGGTGGAATAGTCGACGCACGATTGAGACTGTGTCCACGCGCTCACCGCGTAATCGAACTCTCCGTCGAGCTGGTCATAGGGCGCGGCCAGCAGTGGTTCGGCCCCTCCTGATGCAGTGGCCTTGGCGTTCGCGTCCTCGACGAGGGCCTGGATGCCGTCGACGGTTTCGTCGGGAGCGTCGGGCCGGTACCAGATGACGATCTGGCCGTGCTCGAGGTTGTGGAGCAGCTGCTCGCCGGGGAGGGCAACCGGATAGAAAGCGGCATCGGCGGGAGTGGGGTAGTGGGGGCCGGAGGTCGGCGGATTGGAGTTGTAGTCCTCGTGCTCCGAGCCGATATCGATATGCTCGCGACTGACTTCGTCGAACTCCTCGACGTCACCGCAGCCCGCGTCCTGGGCGGCCGCTCCGGCCGGTACCGGAGCGAGGTCTCCCTGCGCGCTGCGGTCGGAGATGATCAGTGCGGCGACGGCCACTACCACGAGGCCGGCGATGCCCACGGTAAGCAGGTTGGATCTCCGCGCTGCTTGCTTCCTTTGGGCCTGGCGGGCGTGCTCGGCTAGGCGCTTCCGCTGCTTTTCCTCAAGCTTCTTGCTCACGGCCGCAGAGGCTATCAGGGGCAATGAGGTAATCACCCGCGTCGGCAACAGGCCTCTCCCGCGGTCGGTAGTCGAGTGAGGCATAGCCACAGAGCACGAGCGCATGCGGCTCGATGCTCTCTTCGAGCCCTAGCTCTCGACGGACGACCTCGCGACAGAAGACGGGGGCGGAGAGCCAGCACGACGCGATGCCTTCCGCCGCCAGCGCCACCATGAACGTCTGGAGAGCGGCCCCGATGGTGTGGGCGAAGAGGCTCCATTCGGCGAGTCTCCTGCGCTCGTCCGGATAAGAGTGGCTGCGAGACATCTCGGCGCAACACACGACCGCCAGCGGGCTGTGCGTGAGAAGGGCGTGCGAGCGATCGAGGATGCGCCCGATAGCGCCCTCTTTCAGCCCATCCGAAAGGAGGTCTTCTCGCCACGCCGCGCCCATCGAGCGGGCCAGCCGCTCCTTATCGCGGGGCTCCTCCAGCACAACGAAGCGCCAGGGCGAAGAATGGTGCGGCGCCGGAGCAGTGGCCGCGAGCGCGACGGCCCGCTCGACCGCAGCCCGGGGGACCGCGCCGTCGCGAAAGACGCGCACGCTGCGCCGGGCCGCCACGGCGTCTTCGAAGTTCATCGGAAGAGATCCTCGGACCGGGGCCTCACGATGTCGGCGGCGGCTCCGCGCGCGACCCGGGCCCCGGCCCCCCTGACCAGTGCCGCGCAGACGCCGCCGGACTTACCCATGACCATCTCCGCGGCGCCGGCGATCTCGTCGGCGATGCAGATGCGCGTGGCCCTCAGCTCGTGGCCGAAAGCGTCGGTCTGGCCTCGGTAGTCGACGAAAGGATCAATGCCGGCCACCCCGATGGCGACGTTGGTCTGACCGATGCGCCACGCGCGACCGAAGGTATCGGCGACGATCACCGCCACCTCGGCCCCCGTCAAGTGCGCGAGCCGGGCCCGCACGCGCCGGGCCGAGGCGTCGGGATCGAGCGGCAAGAGGGCGAGCCGGCCCCGCTCGACGTTTGACTGGTCGACTCCCGCGTTAGCGCACACGAAGCCGTGACGGGTCTCGGAGATGATCATCTCGCCCGTGCGCCGAAGCACGCGCGCCGACTCAGAATGCGCGGTGGCCAGGCGGTCGGTGGCGTCCACCACGCGGGCCTCGGCCTTCGAGACCACCTTCTGGGCGATCACCACTACGTCGCCGGCGAGCAGTCCGTTCTCACCTAGCGCTGCGACTATGAGCTCGGCAAGGTCGTCGCCGGGGGCCACCTCTGGGATTCCCGAGATGGGCGCGATCCGTACCTCCGTCACGCTGCGAGGAGCGCGCGCGTCAGCCGTTCGGACGCGTCGTGATCGACCATGAGCGTATCGAGCGAGAGCGCCTCCACTCCCGTTTGACGAACTCGTTCGATCTCGCCTGAGTCCCGGGTGTCGAGAGCGAAGAGATCCAGGAAATCGGCGTACAGGCGGGCCACCGCGGAGGCGCTCGACTCCCCGGCGAGATTGGCGAGCAGGCTCCCGGCGGGCCCTTTGACGGCGCGGCCCGCCACGATCGGGCTCACGGCGATCACGCGCGGATGTGCTCTGAGCGCCTCCCGGACGCCGGGGAGAGCGGCGATGGGAGCGATCGACAGATAGGGATTGGAAGGGCAGATGACGACCCGGTCGGCCTCCTCTATCGCCTCGAGAACGCCGGGGGCGGGCGACGCTTTCTCGAGCCCCGATAAACGCACCTCCGAGACCTCCGGAGCGGCTCGCTCCTTGACGAAATACTCCTGGAACTCGAGATCGCGCCCGTCGGCCGTGACGACGCGCGTGCGGACCTCATGGTTGCTCATGGGGAGGATCTCGGCCTCGACTCCGAGGGATCGCCGGATCTCGTCGGTCGCTTGCGCCAGCGTCGCCCCCTCGGCCAGCCGCTGAGAGCGGTAGAGGCAGGTGGCGAGGTCGGCGTCTCCCAAGCGGAACCAGTCGTCCGCGCCCAGGCGGCCGAGGGCGTCGACCACGGTGAAACCATCGCCCTCGATGCCCCATCCTCGTTCGGTGTCCGCCATGCCGGCGAGCCAGTAGGTCACGATGTCGAGGTCGGGAGCGACATGGACGCCGTAGACGCGAGCATCGTCGCCGGTGTTGACGACCGCCGTGAGCTCGTCCGGCCCGAGCGTTCGCGCGAGTCCCACGAGGAGCTTGGCGCCGCCCACGCCCCCCGCCAGTGCCGTGACTTTCACGAGGCGCAGTCTAGTAGCCTCGGGCCGATGAGCCGCCTGGAGCAATTGGCCGGACGAGCGGCGGGGGCGGGGCGATTGTCCGCGGCTGAGGCGCACGAGCTGGCAAGGCTGGCATCCGGCGATCCGGGCCCTGCTATAGCCGCCGCCGGAAATCTCGCCCTCGCGACTTATGGGCCGCGCGTCACCTACTCGAAGAAGGTTTTCATCCCGCTGACCAAGCTGTGCCGGGACTCATGCGGCTACTGCACCTTCGCGCACCCCCCGGTCCCCGGAGAGAACGCCTATCTGAGCATCGACGAGGTGCTGGAGGTCGCCCGGGCCGGAGAGGCCGCCGGCTGCAAGGAGGCGCTGTTCACCCTCGGGGACAAGCCCGAGCGAAAATGGGTCGAGGCCCGCGCCGAGCTCGGGCGCCTCGGCCACTCGAGCACCATCGACTATCTCGCGTCGGCGTGCCGGGCCGTCCTAGACGACACCGGCTTGCTGCCGCACGCCAATCCGGGCGTGATGACGCGCGCCGAGATCGAGGTCCTGAGACCCGTGAGCGTCAGTCAAGGCATGATGCTCGAGACCCTCTCCGAGCGCCTGTTGAGCCGCGGCAAAGCTCACTTCGGGGCCCCCGACAAGCGCCCCGGCCCGAGGCTAGCGACCCTCGACGCAGCCGGAGCGGCCGCGGTTCCGTTCACGACGGGGATTCTCATCGGGATAGGGGAGACGCTCGCGGAGCGGATCGATGCGCTGCTCGCCATCCGCACGGCCCACGAGCGCCATG
>JACDBF010000162.1 GCA_013695055.1 Actinomycetota bacterium | reverse complement strand
AGGATAAGGACCGAGCCCTGGAGGAGATAGGAGCATGAGCTTCGGGATAAGCCGCATTCAGCTCGAAGAAGGCACGTCGACGCGCGAAGCGTTCGGCGAGGCGCTCGCGCAAGCGGGGTCGAACCTGAACGTGGTCGTGCTCGACGGCGATGTCAACAACTCCACTTTCACCAAGAACTTCAAAGATGAATACCCCGATCGCTTCTTCAACGTCGGCATAGCAGAGTCCAATCTCGTGGGAGTGGCCGCCGGTCTCGCGGGATGCGGGAAGCTCCCAGTGGTCTCGTCGTTCTCGGCGTTCCTCCTGTGCAACGCCTACGATCAGATAAGGATGAGCGTCGCCTTCCCCAACCAGAACGTAAAGTTGGTCGGTACCCATGCGGGCATCTCGATTGGTGAGGACGGCCCTTCGCAGATGACGGTCGAGGATGTGGCGCTGGCCTGCTCCTTCCCGGGCTTTACGGTCATCGTTCCGGCCGACGGGCCGAGCGCGGCCGCGGCGACGCATGCGATGCTCGAACGCGAGGGCCCAACCTTTCTGCGCTGCGGGCGGCCCAAGGTTCCTAACGTCTATGAAAATGGCGACGCCTTCCTCGTGGGCAAAGCAAACACCGTGAGGGACGGAGACGACGTCACCATCGTTGCTAACGGAATCATGGTCGCCATGGCGCTCGACGCGGCCGAAGGACTTTCCGGCGAAGGGATCTCGGCCCGGGTGGTCGACATGCACACGGTCAAGCCAATCGACACCAGCGCGCTCGAGAAAGCGGCCAACGAGACCAAGGGCGTCGTGGTCGCCGAGGAGCACATGGCTTATGGAGGACTCGGTGCAACCGTTGCTATGACTCTCGCGGAGCGGGGCCCCACTCGAATGGCGTTCGTCAATATCGGAGACACCTACGCGACGTCCGGCAAGCCCGACGAGCTTCTCTTGCAATTCGGGCTGACCCCCGACGCGATCATGGACGCGGCTCGGCGGGTGCTGAAGGACTGATCAGGCCGGTTGGCCCGCAAGCTAACCGGGGGCTGTGGCCACATAGAGGCCACGGCCTTCAAGTCCCCAGTCGTCGTAAGAGACCTCGAGCCCGGCGCCGGCGAACGCTCGAAGGTACTCCTCGTGCGTGAAGAGACCGAGGTAGTGCTGCTCTTCAAAGTGGGTCACACCCTCGGTGTCGGCCACCAGGTAGTGAAAGTGCAGCACCGAGAGCTTGTCTCGTGAGGTCGACACGTTCATGCGCACGATCTTCAAATCCGGCTCGTCAACGAGAACCGCGTGTGGATGACCGTCGATCCAATCGTTCGGCGAGAACCACGGCTCTAGGAGCAGCACGCCACGAGGATTGAGATGGCGCGCCATCGCGGAGAGGGCGCGCTGGAGGTTGTCGAGTCTTTGAGCGTAGCCAATGCTGCTGAAAAGGCAAGTCATTGCGTCAAAGCGTTTGCCGAGGTCGAAGTCGGTCATGTCGGCTTCATGCAGTGGAATCCCGGGATTCCGCTCCGCGGCTTCGGCGAGAAGGCCCCGGTCTAGGTCCAGCCCTTCAGCCCTGTAGGCCCGGCCCAGCTCCTCGAGATGCTTGCCGGTCCCGCACGCCACATCCAGGAGCGTGCGAGCCCCCGAGCCGTGCTGCTGGATCAGCGAGTGGACCCGCCGCGACTCGGCCGGATAGTCCTTCCAGCTGTAGATCAAGTCGTAGATGCGGGCCGAATCGGTGAACATTCTCGGAGGAGTCTAGCCACGGAGGCCCTCCGAGACGCCATCTTCGTAACGTTTAGGCGAACGGGACTCGGTGACAATGAAACGGTGAAAGCCCGTCTCATCGCACCGCTCCCCTGGGTCCTTCTCGGGCTGGGACTGCCGCGGACGGCGGTGACGCTCGTGCTCGGGCTCTCCCGACCCTCGGGCGGCGGGCTGACTTCTTTCCCGAACGAACTGATCTGGTTCTTGTCTTTGGCTCTGTTCGTACCGGTGGGCGCCTTGATCGCACGGCGGCAGCCCCGTAACCCCGTGGGATGGCTGATCGTGGCGATCGGGCTATCCGAGGTCCTTTCGAAGTTCGCGTACGAGTACGCGGCCCGGTCTCTGATCCTTAGCCCGGGTTCGCTTCCGGGAGGAGGCGCGATGGCATGGCTCTCCTCCTCGATCTGGGCCCCCCAGCTGGGCCTGTTCCCCTTCATGATCCTGCTGTTCCCCAACGGTCGTTCCCTGTCGCGCCGCTGGAGCTGGGTGGGATGGCTGTCTGTGTCATGGCTCGCGGTGTTCATGGGCTTCGCCATCGCGCTATGGCCATACAGAGGAGCGGAGTTTCTTCGAGCTGAGGAGAGCTTCGGCGTGCAGGAGCTGGCCGCCGTCGAAAACATCGTCTTCTCGCTGTTCCCGCTGGTGACTCTGTCGCTCGCCGCCGCGTTGGTCTCGCTCATCGTTCGATTCCGCCGATCTCGAGGGGAAGAACGCCAGCAGCTGAAGTGGATTGCCCTTGTTGCCGCGCTGGGAGCCGTTGGAATAGTCGCAAGCGATGTCGTGCTGGAGGCTCTCAACGTACAAAGTCCCGTCTTTCAACTCTTGTCCGAGACCATCGGGGGGCCCGGAACCTTCGCCGTTGCCACGGGCATCGCCATGCTCCGTTATCGCCTCTACGCCATCGACCGGATTATCAATCGAACCCTCGTCTATGCGGCCGTGACCGGAGTGCTGATCCTCGTCTATGTCGGCGGGGTCTTCGGAGTCGGCGGCTTGATTCGCAACGTCTCCTCCGGAGAGAACAACAATCTCGTTGTCGCGGCGTCGACGCTCGCCGTGGCCGCGGTGTTCCGGCCCGCTCGCGGCCGCATTCAAAACTTCATCGACCGGCGTTTCTACCGGCGCAAGTACGACGCGGCCCAGACCTTGCAAGACTTCTCGGCCCGCTTGCGAGACGAAGTCGATCTCGACGCATCGACCGCGAGCCTCCTGGCCGTCATAAGGGAGACCATGCAACCCGAGCACGCCTCCCTATGGTTAAAGCAGGTGCCGTACCCGTTCTCCGCCGGAAAACGTTCGAAAAACGAACGCTGATCCGCTCAGAACGATTTTGCGGAGTCTAGGAGCAGGGTTGTCGGGCCCGAGTTCGTCAGGGTGACTTCCATCGTGGCCCCGAACTCGCCGCTTGCCGTGGTGACGCCCAGCGACCTGAACGCCTCGATCGTCGACTCGTAGAGGTCCCGGGCTTCCGGCCCCGACGCCGCCCGCACAAATGACGGCCTTCTTCCTCTGCGCGCATCGCCATAGAGCGTGAATTGCGAGACGATCAGGGCCTCACCGCCGTTCTCCAGCAGCGACCGGTTCATCTTGCCATCGTCGTCCTCGAAGATCCTGAGGTTGCAGACCTTGTCGGCAAGCCATGTCGGTAGCCCGTCGTCGTCCTCAGTCGAGATGCCGAGCAGCACCAGCACTCCGGGCCCGACAGCGGCGACGCATTCGCCACCGACATCCACGCGCGCCTCCGAGACGCGCTGCACGACGGCTCTCATGGCACCAGCGGCAGCACGGCCTGCAGAATCCTGCCCGCGAGCGGAGCGGCGACCTGACCCCCGATTCCTCCGTATTCGGATACGACCGAGACCGCGACCTCGGGCGACTCGGCCGGCGCGAAGGCAACGAACCAGGCATGGTTCTTGCGCTCTCCTTCGACATCGACCTCGGCGGTGCCCGTCTTGCCCGCCACGTTCACACCGGGTATCTGCGCATTCACGCCGGTTCCCCCCGTCACGACACTCTGCATCAACATGGTCATCGTTCCGGCGGTCTTGCGAGAGATGGCGCGCGCGCCACTCGGAGGACGATTCAGCGCGATGCGCGGCTCCATGCGCTTTCCTCCGTTGGCTACGGTTGCGGCGACGGTCGACATCTGGAGCGGCGTCGCAAGCACCTGGGCCTGCCCGATCGAACCCCACATGAGGTCTCCGAGATCACCGGGACGGGGAAAGGAGGACGAGGCCGCGCTCAGCCTCATGTCGGGCGCACGATTGAACCCGAAGGAGCGCGCGTAACGAGTCATCGCTCCGGCCCCCAGCTTCTCCGCCACCTGCGCGAACGCCGTGTTGACCGAGAACTGCAAAGCGTCTGCAAAAGGGATGGGGCCGAACTGGCCCGATTCGAAGTTCGTCACGCCCTTGTAGTTTTTAGGTCCGGTGACGGTCGTACGCGGAGTTACTTTGCCGCTGTCAAGCGCCGCCGACGCGGTCACGACCTTCATCGACGACCCCGGCGCGTACAGCCCCGAGAGCGCTCGGTTGAAGGGCGTTATCCCCGCGACCCCCACGTAGTTGTTCGGATCGAAGGGCGAGGAGGACACGACCGCCAGGAGATAGCCCGAGCCCGGCTCGATGACGACCGATCCACCGACGGTGGCGCCGAACGCCTGCTCGGCGGCCCGCTGGACGCCCACGTCCAGGGTGGTTCTGAGCGGTCTGCCGGATCGGCCGCGCGCTCTCCCCACGACCTCGAGGCGCCGGTCCTTGCGATCGACGACCGCCAGACGAGTCGAGGGAGTGCCGGCCAGCCGCCGCTCGAAGGCCGCCTCGAGCCCCGAGAGCCCCACGTAGTCCTCGGGCCGATTGAGACCATTGAGACCGGTCGAAGTCCTCGATTCCTTCTTCGATAGCGGGCCGATATGGCCGATGGTGCTTCCGCCAACGCTCGCGAACGGATATTTCCTGTTGAGTGCCGGCCCTCGGGCCAGCGCCCGGCCCGCGCGATCGACGATGGGCGCTCGCTTCGACCACCGGGCGGAGACTACTAATGCGCGTGCTCCGTCGATGCCGGGCCAGAGCAGAGACCTATCCCAGTGGGCCAGCCATTCGCCCCCGGCGGCGTCGTAGCGGAGCGCGATCTCGCCGCTCAGCTCCACCGGCTCGGCCGCGGCCTCGGACGTGTAGGTGAGCACGAATGGGGCGGAGGTCGCGACGTCGCCGCTCTCCAGCTCTTCTTGAGATTCGATCTCGGGAATCTCCGGCTCACCGGCGGTGCGCACCGAGACTTGATCGATCAGCCCCTGCCGGCGCACGCGCGCCAGAACCCGGACCAGACGCCCCGGAGACCACCTATCTCGCGACGCGCGATCGAAGCTCGCCACCATTGCCCGAGCGTCTTGCTCGCTCCACGCCCGGGCTAGGGCGTCGGCAGCTCGTCCGGCAGAAGGAGGGGAAAAGTCCTCAGACGTACAGGCCGTGCCCAACGACACCGCTAGTAGGGCTCCGCAGGCGAACCCGGTCGTGCGTCGGGCGTCGATCACCGGGTCGGTTAGGCGCGCGCCGAGGACGCGCCCGTGCGATAGGCGTCGAAGACCGAGTCGACGCGCCGCACGCTTTGCAGAACGTGATTGAGGTGCTGTGGATCGACAAGCTCGATGGTGAACGTGAGCGTCGCGATCCCGTTTCGCCCGGCCCGAGTCGTAGACGACA
>JACDBF010000149.1 GCA_013695055.1 Actinomycetota bacterium | reverse complement strand
GATGGCGGTATGCGCCACCCGACACCCACTCGGGCCGGGGGGATGTCTTAGCCTGTGGCTCCCAAGCTTACGCATGTGTCTCGGCGAGGAGCTGAATGTCGCTACCGCCCATGGATCAGTACGAGGCCCTGGTGTGCGACCTCGACGGCGTTGTTTACCGAGGCGACAGAGCGATCGACGGCGCGGCGGAAGCGCTCGGGCGGCTGCGTGACTCGGGCGTCAAATTGTTGTTCTGTACCAACAACTCGCGTTCCACCCTCGAGCAGTACGTGGCCAAGCTCACCGGTCTGGGAATCGAGGTCGAGCCGGCCGAGATCTTGACGTCGGCCGCGGTGCTGGAAGAGATCCTCATCGAAAGGGCTCTCGGCGGAAAGACCGCGCTGGCGGTCGGCGGCGAGGGCGTGCGTTCCGCCTTGGTGGGGGCCGGGATGGTGGTGAACGACGATCCCGAGAGCTCTGTGGCCGACCTCGTCGCGGTTGGCTGGGACCCGGGCTTCGACTACGCGGCCATGCGCAGGGCGGCTCTCGCGGTGCGCGCGAGCGCGAGCCTTATCGCCACGAATGACGACGCCGCCTTTCCCGCCGCCGAAGGGGAGCTGTGGCCGGGGGCCGGGGCGATCCTGGCTTCAATCGAGGTCGCGGCCGGCGCCAAGGGAGAGGTGCTGGGCAAGCCGCACCGCCCGATGATGGACGCGGCCGCCCGCCGTCTGGCTCCGGCTGCCAGGATCGCCGTAGTCGGAGACCGGGCCGAGACCGATCTCGCCGGGGGAGTGGCAATGGGCTGGCCCACGATCTTGGTGCTGTCGGGAGTGACGACCGGGGCCGAGGCACGACGTCTAGATCCGAAACCCGATTACGTGCTGGACGACCTTTCCTCGGTGGCGCGCGCCCTGACGGGCGTCCGCTGACCGCCAATCGTCGTCACCAACCTGAATTTGCGCGTTGAATACGTCAATAGCGCGGATGCCACACGCGCGCGGGCCGCTGCGGGCGTCCTCCCATCAACAGGATCCCCAGGAGACCGAACGCGAACCCTCCGACGTGCGCCATCCACGCGACCGATGTGGCGCCGCCGGCCTCTTGCGCGCCGATGAAGAACTGGTAGACGAACCACAACGCGAGGACCGCGAAGGCCGGCATTTGGATGACCGTGAAGATGATGATGATCGGCACAAGCACGTTGACGCGGGCGCGCGGATGCAATACGAGATAGGCGCCCATGACGGCGGCCACGGCTCCCGACGCGCCGACGGCTGGAACGACGGAGTCGGAGTGAGTGAAGATGTGCGCCCAAGCGGCGGCGATTCCTCCGAGCAGATAGAAGGCGAGGTACTTGACCGGACCCAAAAAGTCCTCGATGTTGTTGCCGAAGACCCAGAGAAAGAGCATGTTGCCGATGATGTGCAGGAAGCCGGCATGCAAGAAGGTTGATACTAGAATCGCCGCGAGAAAGGAGGCGAGGCCGCGCTCGGGGATGTTGATGATCTCGCTTCCGATCTGCAGGGCAGAAGGGCAGGTCGCCTCGAGCTGACAGGGGATGGGACCGTTCTGAAAGAAGTAGAGGTTGGCTTCTAATCCGCTCCCAAAGCCGGGCTCGCGAAAGAACACCAACACGTTCGCGACGATGATCCCGATGGTCACGTAGGGGAAGCGGCGGGTGGGATTCGCATCCGATATGGGGATGAGCGCGAGCATGTGAGCGAAGTATAGGTTCGTGACCGGGCCCTGAAAGGCCGAGCCAAGGGTAGGGAAGGCGGCAGCAAAAGTGATCGACGAGATGAAAAGGGTCGGAACGTTCACTTCCGGCATTGCCGAGCTCACGAGGCAGCGGGCCGAGCAGATCGTGAAGAGCCTGCTGGGCGACCAGCCTCAAGAGAGAGCGTCCGCCATGGTCAAGCAGCTCGTGGACGCGAGCCGGGAGAATCGCAAGGAGCTTCTCAGGATGGTTCGCTCCGAGATGAGTTCGCAGGTCGATGCGCTGGGGCTGGCCACGAAGAAAGACCTCGAGCGCCTCGAAAGGCGCGTTGCACGACTCGAGGTGAAAAGGTCTGCGCCCCCTTCCACCAGGTCCCCCAAGCGGGCCGCGAAGGGGGACGCTAAGAAGACCGCTGCGAGAAAGACGACGAAAACGTCGAGCGCGCGAAAGCCCGCGACGGCGAAGCGGGCCCCCACCGACGTGACCCCAAAGCGCAGGGAGCCGAAGACATGAGCCCGGTTACCCCGCCCGCCCGCCTCGGTCGGGTTTAATTCAATGATGGAAGAACATGTGGTTGTGCCCGGCGACCTCTC
>JACDBF010000146.1 GCA_013695055.1 Actinomycetota bacterium | reverse complement strand
GCCTACTCCTCGCGCGCGATCCGCGCTCACCTCAGGACCCGCGGCATCGGCAGCGTGATCCCCGAGCCCGAAGACCAGAAGGCCCACCGCAAGCGCATCGGCTCATCCGGCGGCCGACCGGTGACCTACGACCGCACGCCTACCGCGGACGCAACGTCATCGAACGCGCCTTCAACGGCTTCAAACACTGGCGCGGGCTGGCCACCAGATACGACAAGCACGCCATCGTCTACCGCGGCGGCCTCGTCCTCGCAGCCGTGCTGCTCTGGCTCACCGACTTAGGAGACACGTATAGGCGCCTTGTTGGAGCCGGTCAGAGACTTCTGAAGACCCCCACCACCCGACCGAGGATCTCGGTGCCCGACGGCGGCTCAAAGGGCTCGAGGGCAGCATTGGCGGGCTCGAGGACGATGCCCGAGCCGCGATGGCGGATGGTCTTGACCGTCGCCTCCGCGTCTCCGTATTCGCTCGGGATGAGCGCGGCCACGATCTCGCCCGAGTGCGCAGTGGGTTGCTGGCGGATGATGACGTAGTCGCCGTCCATGATGCCGGCGTCGATCATGGAATCGCCCTTGACCTCGAGCATGAAGATGCTTCCGTCGCCGACCAGATCGGCGGGCAAGGGATAGATGCTCTCGACGTTCTCTTCTGCCAGGATCGGTGTTCCGGCCGCGATTCGACCGAGCAGCGGTACCGAACGGGCCGGTCGGCGCTCGGCGGCCAGCCCGGTATCGGGGTCGAAGCGCAGCTCTATGGCCCTCGGTTTGGTCGGGTCTATGCGCACGTACCCCTTGCGCTGAAGAGCTTGTAGGTGCGAGTGAACGGTCGAGCTTGAGGCCAGCCCAAGGGCCTCGCCGATCTCCCTGACCGACGGTGGATAGCCTCGCTCGGCAACGGCTTCGGCGATGTAAGTGAGCGTCTGTCGCTGTCGCTCGGTCAGTCCCTCGACCATATCGGCCTCCTCGCTGCGGCCGCCCAGCCCTGGTGGCGAACGGACGTTCGATCAAGCTTAGACCACCCGGCCCGGCGTGGCAAGAACATGTGTTCGAGTCTTAGTCTTGATAACGAACATGCGTTCGACTAAAGTACCGAACAGACGTTCGAAAGTCTTCTTGTCCCACCCCATCGCTACGTTTCGGCACTAGAAGCGCTACCGCAGCCGGCCGTTGGAAAAACGACCCCTTGGAGGCTCAACATGGCAATGCGCGGCCACTCACCTGCCCCCTCTGTCGAGGCGACGGTCTACGACTTCCGGGCGCACGCCCCGTCGTCGACCCCCCTCCGTTTCGCCTTACGGCGGCTCGCCGTCCTCGCCCTCGCCGCCGTGACCGCGCTCGCCGTCTATCTGTCGATCACCCTCGAGTCGCCCGCGATCTCTCCACGACCACGCCTCGACGCCCCTCGAAGCATCGTGGTCGCCCCCGGCCAGACGCTGTGGGACGTGGCACAGACCTATGCGTCTCCCGGCTCGGACTGGCGCTCTTACGCGGCCCGCCTCGGCGAGCTCAACGACCTCGACGACGGCCTTCAGGCGGGCCAGCGCCTACGTCTCGTCCGGCCCGGTTTTTCTTCCGATTAAGGCTTGACCTCGCCACCACACCAGCGTAATTTCATGTCTGTTCTTCACCAGATATAGTGGTGGTCGATCCAGATAGCCCCAATATCTAGCGGTGAGATCTATAATTTGGAGTGCGAGCAACGGGGTGCCGCAGCGCCGGCTTCAGCCTCGTGAGAAAGGAAAGAAAGCGTGACAGAGACAACCGCCGCGCACACCGTCGAGCACCTCGATGACGACCTCGTCATCCGTCGCCACTTCACTACCGAAGGGGTCCATCCCTACGACGAGATCGACTGGGAGCTCAGGGACGCGCTGATCCAGAACTACCGCACCGGCGAGGTGGCCTTCGAGCAGAAGGGTATCGAGGTCCCTAAGGCATGGTCCCAGAACGCGACCAACATCGCCGCCCAGAAGTACTTTCGCGGATCGCCGGACACCCCCCAGAGAGAGCGCTCGGTCAAGCAGATGATCGATCGGGTCGTCGGCCGCTACACCGAAGAAGGCCTCGGGCGTGGCTACTTCGCCACCGAGGACGAGGCCGGGGTGTTCAAGGACGAGCTGACGCACCTGCTCGTCACCCAGAAGGCGGCATTCAACTCTCCAGTGTGGTTCAACGTCGGCTGGCGTCCCAAGGGACAAGAGCAGGTGTCTGCCTGCTTCATCCTCTCGGTCGAGGACGAGATGCAGTCGATCCTGAACTGGTACGTCGAAGAGGGGACGATCTTCAAGCACGGGTCGGGCTCGGGCATCAACCTCTCGAACATCCGGTCCTCGCGCGAGCACCTGAAGTCCGGCGGGACCGCATCGGGCCCGGTCTCGTTCATGAGAGGCGCCGATGCCTCGGCCGGGACCATCAAGTCCGGGGGAGCGACGCGGCGGGCAGCCAAGATGGTCGTGCTGAACGTAGACCACCCCGACATCCGCGACTTCATCTGGTGCAAGGCGCTCGAAGAGAAAAAGGCGCGCGCGCTCCGTTCGGCGGGTTTCGACATGGATCTAGACGGCAGCGACTCCCACTCGATCCAGTATCAGAACGCGAACAACTCGGTGCGGGTCACCGACGACTTCATGCAGGCGGTCATAGATGGACGCGATTGGGAGCTCAAGGCGGTGACCACCGGTGAGACGCTCGAGTCTCTCCCGGCCAAGGACTTGTTCAACGAGGTGGCTCGAGCTGCGTGGGAATGCGCCGACCCCGGCATGCAGTACGACACCACCATCAACGACTGGCACACGTGTCCGATCTCGGGTCCCATCACGGCAAGCAATCCGTGCAGCGAGTTCGTGCACGTCGACAACAGCTCGTGCAATCTTTCGTCGATCAACCTCATGAAGTTCGTCGATGACGCCTCAGACTTCGACATCGAGGGTTACAAGCACGCCGTCGAAGTCATGTTTCTTGCGCAGGAGATCTCGGTCGGCTTCGCTTCCTATCCGACCGACAAGATCGCCGAGAATTCCCACCGCATGCGTCAGTTGGGTCAGGGTTACGCCAATCTCGGGGCGCTTCTCATGTCTGAAGGGCTCGCCTATGACTCCGACGAAGGCCGGGCCTGGGCCGGCGCGATAACCGCCCTCATGACCGGACACTGCTATGCAACCTCGGCCAAGATCGCTCGCAGGGTGGGGGCCTTCGACGACTACGAGCTAAACAAGACGCCGATGCTGCGTGTGATGGACAAGCATCGCGCCGCTGCCCACGAGATCCCTGAGGGCCTTGCGCCCACCGAGCTGGTTGCGGCGGCCGGGCAGTCGTGGGATGAGGCGCTGTCGCTCGGTCACCGGCACGGCTATCGCAACTCGCAGGCGACCGTGCTTGCGCCCACCGGAACCATCGGTTTGCTGATGGACTGCGACACCACCGGCATCGAGCCCGATCTGGCCCTCAAGAAGCTGAAGAAGCTGGTCGGCGGAGGGACGATGTCGATCGTCAACCAGACGGTTCCCAAGGCATTGCGCAAGCTGGGTTATGACGACTCACAGATTCTCGACATCGTCGCTTACATCGACGAGAACTCGCACGTCATCGATGCGCCGCATCTGCGCCCAGAGCACATGACGGTGTTCGACACGGCGATGGGTGAGCGGTCGATTCACTACATGGGGCACATCAAGATGATGGCCGCCGCCCAGCCGTTCCTTTCGGGCGCAATCTCGAAGACGATCAACACGCCTGAGGACGCGACCGTCGAGGACTTCGAGCGCATCTACACCGAAGGCTGGCGACTGGGCCTCAAGGCACTGGCTCTCTATCGCGACAACTGCAAGGTCGGCCAACCGCTGTCTGCCGCTCCGAAGGAGCCGAAGACTGAGGCGGCGACCCCGGTGACGGACACCCCTCAGCCGGTCAGGAGGCGCCTGCCCAAGAAGCGCAGTGGCCGAACCTTCAAGTTCAGGGTCGCCGACACTGAGGGCTACATCACCACGGGTGAGTTTCCAGACGGCACGGTGGGCGAGATCTTTCTCAAGGTGGCAAAGCAGGGATCCACGCTCGCGGGAATCATGGATGCGTTCGCGATCTCGATATCGATGGGCCTGCAATACGGGGTTCCTCTCTCCGCGTACGTGAAGCAGTTCGTCAATACGCGCTTTGAGCCCTCGGGCATGACCGACGACGCCGACTTCCGGATCGCGACATCGATCCTGGATTACGTCTTTCGTCTTCTCGCTCTCGACTACGTCGGAGAGCGTCAGCGCCACGAGCTCAACATCAGGACTTCGGCCGAGCGGCAGAACGAGATCGAGTCCAAGCTCCACGCCTCCGACGCCGGCGATGGGAACGGCAACGGCAACGGGCATGCGAACGGCGGGACTCAGGACACGGGAGTCATCGTGCTCGAGGCCGTCGCGGGCGCGCACGCGGGTTCGCTGCCGTTCTGTGGAACGTGCGGGGTACAGATGCAGCCCGCGGGATCGTGCTTTGCATGTCCCGCGTGCGGCTCGACGAGCGGATGCTCTTAGGAGCTTCATGGCGAGCGCGCTGAAACGCTGCAAAGAGTGTGGGGCGGAGATTGGGC
>JACDBF010000134.1 GCA_013695055.1 Actinomycetota bacterium | reverse complement strand
AGGAGCAAGCGCGCGCGTCCTTGAGTGTGTGCCCCAGAGGCGGGAGCGAATGCCTTTCCATCCCCGAGACTCCGCCGTGCACGAATACGAGCGACATCGACTCATCATGTCAGTCGCTACGATGCAGCGCGTGGCCGTTTACGTGGTTTCCGACCTGCACGGCGCGCCGGGCGCGCTGAGCAAGGCCGTCCCGGAAGCGTCCTCGCTCATCCTGCTCGGCGATCTCATCAACTTCATCGATTACACATCGATGACCGGCATCCTCGCCGAAGTGTTCGCCACCGAGGCAGTCGAAGAGGTCGTCCGTTTGCGCACTCTGGGGCGGGTGAAAGAGGCGGGGCAAGTTCTCCGGCAGAGCTCTATGGGCCATGAGGAGCACATCCGCAGCGAGATCGGAACGCGCGTGCAGAAGCAGTATGAGGAGGTGTTCGCGGCCTTGCCGGACCCGACCTATCTCATCCTGGGGAACGTCGACAACCCTTCCTATGTGAATGAGCTGGCCGCGGAGACCCCCTCGGTTCGAGTGGTGGACGGCGAGGTCGTCACGCTCGAAGGAGAGCGTTTCGGATTCGTCGGAGGGGCGCTCCCTTCTCCTCTGAACGTCGCGGGAGAGATCAGCGAGGACTCGATGCGCGCCAAGGTCGATGCGCTCGGAGAAGCCGACATCATCTGCTCACACGTCCCCCCCGACGTTCCCGAATTGTGCTACGACACTCGAGCGCGCCGACTCGAACGTGGGAGCGTGGACCTCGCGCGCTATATCGAAGAGGTCCAGCCGCGTCGCGCTTACTTCGGGCATGTACATCAACCCTTTCTATCGTCGATGCACATGGGCCGAACTCTGTGCATCAACGTGGGGTATTTCAGAGCCACCGGCCGGGCGTTTCCCCACCGCCGGGACGACGACTCCTGGAGCATGTAGGCGCATATTTCCGCCTGCTGCGGGCATGGAATCCGGGGCCGGAGGACGCAACGTCGATGCAGTCTTGTGGAAGTCACTATCCTGTTGGGATGGGGACGACGGGGGCAAGACGAAGGGGTCAAGACGAACGGGTCAAGACGAAGGCGTCAATAGGAGTCGACATAGGGGGCACGGGCACAAAGGCAGCCGTTGTATCCGAGGACGGCAAGATCCTGGCTCGGGCCTACAAGGCTACCGACGTCCATGCCGGCACGAAGAGCATCATCGACAGCGTCGAGGATCTTTTGGCGCAGGCCGCCGAGCTCGAGGTGGAGATCCAGGCGGTAGGCGTCGGGGCCGCCGGCTTCATCAACGCCGCGACGGGGACGATCACTTTCGCTCCCAATCTGGTGTACGACGATCCCAAGGTCGCGGAAGCCTTGCGTGGTCGCACGGGACTCGCCGTCACGGTTGACAACGACGCCAACGCGGCAGCATGGGGAGAGTACGAGCACGGCGCCGGGCGCGGTTCCGAGTACGTCGCATACATAAGCATGGGCACGGGAGTAGGAAGCGGCTTCATCATGGAGGGACGCCTCGTGCGCGGGCTCACCGGCGCGGGGGCAGAGATGGGTCACACGGTGATCGATGCGTATGGGGCGCAATGCAAATGCGGATTGCGAGGTTGTCTCGAACAGTACGCATCGGGTCAGGCGATAACGCGCATGGCAAAAGAAGCCGTGGCCAAGGATCCGGGTAGCTCGATCCTCGCGTTCGCCGGATCCGTCGATGCCATTGGCGGCGAGCACGTGGCCAAGGCCGCACGCCAGTACGATGACGCCGCCCGAGCGGTCTTGAGGCGCTCGGGCCGGGCGCTGGGGATCGGGTTGTCGAATATCGCCAATATCTTCGACCCGGAGGTCATCGTGTTGGGCGGTGGCGTGGTGGCAGCCGGAGAAGCCTTCCTCGGTCCGGCTCGCGATGAGCTGGCTCATATGACCGAGCAACAACGGCGCCGCCCCATTCGACTCGCCGTTTCCGAGTTGAAGGACGATGCCGGTATCATCGGCGCGGCCGCTCTGGGGCGTCACGAGGCGACATCCCCGATAACAACGCGCGCAGACAGGGGGCCAGGGTCGCCGTGATGGAACGAAGGGACCGGGTAGCGCGCCAGACGAGCCTCAAGGAGTTCGCGCTCATTGCCCCGCGGCTCGTGAAGTTGCTCGCCCGTCTAATGCGCGATCCGCGCGTTCCGTCGCGCAGCAAAGCGATACTGGTACTGACGGCCGGCTATCTGGTGTCGCCGCTGGACGTGATACCCGACATGGTGCCCGGCATCGGGCAGCTCGATGATCTAGTCATAGTCGCTTTCGCCCTCGACCACATCTTGAACCGCGTGCCCGACGAGGTGCTGCGCGAGCATTGGGATGGCGACGAGGACATCCTCGATGTCATCAAACAGATCGTCGATATCGGAGCGGGACTGGTGCCTCGCTGGGTCAAGAGAATCCTGCCGGGCTGATTGACGGGAGCAACTGCGGTCGTTGCGCTCGTCCTCTTCGAATGGACCGCGGGGCTGGTGGCGGGAGCTTCCTGGACACAGTCATGGTCGGTCGTAAGTCGCGGTCACTTCAGGATCATGGCGTGGACGGCAGTGATACTCGCGGCCCTAGCCGCGGTCGCGCAGAGCGCGCTCGACGCGTTCACGACGGGATCGACAGCGCTGATCGTAGCGTTCTTGGCATCAACCATCATCTATCTAGCCCTGCAGTATGCGCGCACCGAGTCGCCTGGAACCTTTGCCGGGGCGGCGGTCGGCGTTCTGGGTGCGATCGTCCTGTGCGTGAGCGCCGGGCTGATCCAAGGCTGGCCCCAGGTGCTCGCCGCCGCCGAGCTGGTAGCCGGAGCGGTGCTGCTCGGCGCCGTGACCAACGGGATGCTCCTGGGCCACTGGTATCTGAATCAGCCGGGATTGAAACCGTGGGCGCTCGCGCGCCTCACCGATCTCTCGCTCGTGGCCATCCTCGCATCCGGACTGCTGGGAGTAGCGGCCGTAACTCGTCTCGCCGGCGCGTCGACGGCTGGGGCCGCGTTCAGCTTTCCGGGTTTCGGCGATTCATTCGGCCGAGTGTTCTTCGTCACCTGGCTGGCCCTCGTCGTGTTCACCGGAGTGGTCGTGCTCATGGCTCGCCGCTGTGTGGCGATCCGCTCGATACAGTCCGCTACCGGCCTGTACTACGTGGCCATTCTCACCGCGGGAGTATCGGAGTTCCTGGTGCGCTATCTGATGGTCAACGCGGCGTGAGATGAGCGGCCCCGCGCTCGGCATGACCCTTCCGCAGTTCACGGGAGACCCACAAAGGCTGATCGACACCGCGCTGAGAGCCGAGGATATGGGGCTCGATTCCATCTGGGTCTTTGATCATCTGTGGCCCTTGGGGGGCCAGCGAGAGCGACCCATACTCGAAGGATGGACCGCGCTTTCATATCTGGCGGCCGCAACCTCGAGGATTCGTTTGGGGACTCTCGTAACGCGTTCTTCGCTCAGGCATCCCGCCGTCGTGGCCAAGATGATCGCGACGGTGGGGGAGATCGCGCCCGGCAGGATCGTCTGTGGCATGGGCAGCGGCGACGAAGGCAGCCGGGACGAGAACGAGGCCTTCGGAATCCCTTATTACACGGACGAGCGCCGTACCAGTCAGCTCGCGTCGACGGTAGCGGTCGTCGCCGCCTTGCTGCGCGGCGAGCGCGTGTCGCACGAGGACGACTTCGCGCGTCTGGCAAACTTTCCCGTCTCCCCTCGACCGGAGCGGCGCCCGGCGCTGTGGGTGGGAGGCAACTCGGAGGAGGCGCGCACGCTGGCCGCTCGGGTGGCCGACGGCTGGAACGGCTGGGGGGGCTCGGCCGGGACGTTCGCGAAGCGGGTCGCGGCCGTCCGGAAGGCGTCTGCGGGCAGGGATCTCGAGATCTCGTGGGCCGGCCTGGTGATGCTGGATGAGACCGACGAGGCGGCCCGGGCCCGGATGGGGAAGCGTGATCCGAGCGGGTATCTGGTCGGCGGCCCCGAAACGGTGGCGGCCGCTCTGGCGGAGCGGGTTGCGGTGGGCGCGATGCATCTCATCGCAACTTTCCCGAACGCGCACGAGCCGCACGTCCTCGAGCTCCTTGCGACGAGGGTCCGCTCCCTGCTGGGTTCATAGCAAATACCGCCGGGGGGGGGATAAGTGAAGCCATGGCGAGGATGAGCTTTGCCGTAACGGGAATGACCTGTGGTGTGCGGGCGCGTCTAGACGGGCCGCGGTGGAGGCAGGCCGCCGCCCGCCGCGCTATGAAGGTCCGCTGGCTCGCGCCTCTGAGGAGATCGAGGCGAGCGGGAGGACCGTGGTGTGGATCGCCCGTAACGGACGCCCCGTGGGTCTCGTGGCGGTGGCCGACACCATCAAGCCCGAGGCGGCCGACGCGATTGCGCGCTTACATGGGCTTGGGCTCCGAACGGTCATGCTTTCGGGGGACAACCGGATTGTCGCGGGCACGATAGCGAAGGTGGCGGGGATCAAAGACGTCATTGCGGAGGTGCTGCCCGAGCAAAGAGTTGCCGACATCGCTCGCCTGCAGGAGCGCGGCCACAAGGTGGGCGCCGACGTTGCAATCGAAGCCTCCGATGTCACATTGGTGGGAGGAGATCTGCGGCCGGTGGCGGCGGCAATCGGCCTAGCGCGACGAACGCTCACGACGATCAAGCAAAATCTCTTCTGGGCTTTCGCCTATAACGTCGCAGCGTTACCGCTGGCTGCTCTCGGACTGTTGGATCCGATGATCGCGGCGGCGGCTATGGCCTTTTCGTCGGTGAGCGTCGTCGCCAATGCATTACGCCTGCGACGTTATCCGCGCTTAGCAGTCGCAATCTCTTAGCTCCCACGGAGTGGTACTTAGCGGGCCGGGGCGCGTGCTATAAAGTGACGACTATGTTTGACATCGTTTTGCAGGGACCGGATGAGGGCCACGGGCTCATTGTGCTTACAGAGCGCGATGCCGCGGCGTCCCCGCCTGCAAAACGCGCTTAACGCCAAGCTCTCCCGAACCCTCTCTCTTTGCCCCCACGGTTCACGTAGTTGCCCTGGCAGCACGTGACCGGTAACAAAGGAACTTTGCGGTGCTACGAATCCAAGACGTCAAGATACTGCGACCACTAAAGATCAGGGACTTCGCTCTCTTGTGGTCGGGCATGACCGTATCCCTGCTCGGGGACGGCATCTACATAGTCGCGCTCGCGTGGCAGGTGTATGAGCTGTCGAACGTTCCGACGGCTCTCTCTATCGTCGGCGTGGCGTGGACTGCTCCTATGGTTCTCTTCCTGCTGCTGGGGGGAGTTATGAGCGACCGAGTCGATCGCCGCAAAGTCCTGATTCTGTCGGACACGATCCGAGGTATAGCAGTCGCCGCGATCGGGGTGTTGTCCATCACGGGAACCATCCAGCTGTGGCACATGTTCGTGCTGGTTGCCGTCTATGGCGTCGGCGATGCGTTCTTCGGACCAGCGTTCGGAGCGATAGTGCCCGATCTCGTGCCTCGCAACATGTTGCTCGAAGCCAA
>JACDBF010000123.1 GCA_013695055.1 Actinomycetota bacterium | reverse complement strand
CTTGTATGTCGCTCATGTTGTACTTGAAGCCGGGCCGCACGACCTCGTAGAACCACGATCCGTGGGACTCGTAACGTTTCCACGCGTCGCGACTCATTCCGTGCAGGCTCCACAAGCGTGCTTCCTCGATGAGCTCCTGATCGCCGGTGAGCATCCCCCCTTCGGCGGTCGTCAGGTTCTTGGTCGCGTAGAAGGAGAAGCACACCGCTCGCCGCACGTCCCCAGAGACATCACCGATCGGCCGGTCGCCGAATCGGGCCGGGAGGGCGTGGGCCGCATCCTCTATGACCGTCAGGTCGTAGGGGATGGCGAGCTCAATAAGGCGATCCATGTCACATGGGTGCCCCCCATAGTGCACCGGCAGTAAGGCGCGCGGCCGCTCGCTGCCGCGGAGTGCTCCCTCAACGGCCTCGGGGTCGATGTTAAGGGTGGTGGCTTCAACGTCTACGAGAACGGGCTTCGCGCCGACCTGCTCTATGACGTGGACGCCCGAGCAGAATGTCAGCGCGGAGGTCAGGACCTCATCGTTCTGTCCGATGCCGAACGAGGTAAGCGCGACATGCATCGCCGCGGTTCCCGAGCTGAGCGCCAGCACTGCGGGTGCCCCGACGAAGGCGCGGAACTCTTCCTCGAAGGCGGCCACCTTGGGGCCGGTTGTGATCCAGTTTGACCTCAGGGTGTCGAGCACCTCATCGATCTCGTCTTCGCCGATCGCGGGAGGTGAAAACGGAAGGAAAGCGTCACGCATCGTCATGCGCTTCTGGGTGCCGGCCGAAGTGGGCGCGCCATCGCCAGAGACCTGCGATGAACCCTGTCCCGTAAGCGAGATGCATGGTCGCGAACGCGGCCGGCAGTATGGGCAACGTCGCGGGATCGCGCCTGCTCGCCCAGGAGCTGGCAGACATGTTCGCGATCGCATAAGGGCCTACGATCGCGAGGGCCATGCGAGCACGTCGTGTCATCGCTGCGGCTGCCAGGCTCGAGAACAGGGCGGCGACGAACAGCGCGGGCACCGCCTGGCGGGCCGAGGGAAGCCGGCCGCGCTTCTGCATCAGTCGCACCTTGTACATTCCGTACTGGTAGTACTGATTCCACAGACCCGAGAGCCCAACCCGGCTGTGATAGCGAGTGCTGAGAGACGGATCGAGCCAAATGGCGCCCCCGGACTGCAACAGCCGGAAGTTGAGGTCGTCGTCCTGGTTGCGAACCAGCTCGAGGTCGAACGTGCCGATGCGCTCGAAGACCGACCGCCGGTAGGCTCCGAACGCCACCGTGTCGGCCAGACCTGCGCGTCGCCGCCCGGTGCGAAACGCGGCATTGCCGACGCCGAACTGTGAGCTCTGCGCCGATGCGATCGCTCGTGCCGCGCGCGTCTCTCCCACGGTGTCGATCACACCTCCAACGCAGTCTGTCCCTGTCTCATTCAGAAGCGCAACGCATCTGGCGACGTAGTCGTGAGGTATCTCACAGTGGCCGTCGACGCGCACGATGATGTCTCCGGTTGCGTACCGGAGCCCGGTATTGAGAGCGCTGGGGACGGTGCGAGAGGGATTGTCGAGGACAGAGACCTCGGTATCGTCGGGCGTGTGGCCGTTAAGCAACGAGCCGAGGCGCTGCCGCGTCCCATCGTCGGACATGCCGTCGACCACCAGCACCTGCATCGCCGGGTACCTCTGGCGGAGTACCGCGCCGAGGCTTCGCTCAATGAACGCAGCCTCGTTGCGGATTGGCATGATGACTGTCACAGGAGGTCCGGGGCCATCGGGATCCCGCAGCGGCTTGATCATCCGGTCGGTCCCTGCGTCACGCCCTGCCGTTTCCCAACCCAGCCGCTCATAGAAGCGGATGGCCGGCGAGTTCTTGGGCTCCACGCTGAGGTGCATCCTCACCGCCTTGCGTGTGCGCGCGTGTTGTTCCATTTCACCCATGATGATCGTGCCGACCCCGGACCGATGATGCCGGGGGTCTACCGCGACCGAGAGAATGCCGAAGGTGTCGCTCACGGCTTCTCCCGATCCGCCTGCACGCTCCGATCGCCTGAGAGAGCGCGCTCCTATCCGCATCCGATCCCGAAGCAGAGGATCGGTGAGCAGCCATGGCTGCCGGACCAGACGCCGGGCCAAAAAGCCGCGATTCGCCCTGACGAAGCCGGAAGTGGCTCCGCGGAAGACACCGCCGAAACAGAACCCTAGGAGCGCCGCGCTCGAGAACGCTCCGACGGCGATGACGTCGTGGGGGCCGAGCAATTGCCACTCGTAGTAGCGCCGGACGGCTTCGTGGCCGAGCTTGCTGAGAGCGCTGTAAGGGAATGCCCTCAGGTGAATGTCGGCCACGATGGGCAGATCCTCACGACCGAGCGGCCGAAGGTCGATCGAGTCTGACGAAGATGGCGTATCGGGCCGGCGAGGTGTCCGCACTGACGCTAGCCTACGGCCCAGCATGAAGGCACAACGGAAACCGGACTCAGGCGGAGTTGGCGAAGCGCTCTCGCGCGCATGGCGAGGAACCTTGCGTCGCGCCGTGATGCCCCTGGGCGACCGCCTCCTGGGCCAGCGCATGATGGCTCGGCTCCGTTTCCTCGAGCAGGCTCAGTGGTGGGATCGTGACCGCCTCTTGTCCGAGCGCGATCGCTTGTTGGCGGAGCTGATCGCCGTGTCGTACCGGGAGGTCCCTTTCTACCGGGAGCTGTGGGATGGGCACGGGATCAAGCCGGAGGACATCACGACGGCCTCGGATCTGGCGAAGCTGCCTGTGGTGACGAAGGACATGCTAAGAGAGGGTTACCCGGCCCGCACGGTCCGACCCACGGGCCAGCGTACTCACGAGGAGTGTTCCTCGGGATCCACCGGGCGGCCCTTCTGCGTGCAGGAGGATGCCTACACCGCCGGATGGTACCGGGCCTCCTTCATGCTGGCGCTCCAGTGGTCGGGGTGGCGCATCGGTGATCCCCAACTGCAAATGGGCATGACTCCCCAACGCTCGAGAGGCAGAAAAGCCAAGGACCTGTTTCTGCGTTGCCACTACGTCTCCGCTTACGATCTGAGGGACGCGGCGCTCGACGCACACCTCGAGAGGATTGATCGCAGCGAGCTTCGTCATGTCTGGGGCTACCCGAGTGCGGTCTACCTCCTTGCGCGGCGGGCCACCGAGACCGGATGGTGCCGAGAGCTGGATGCCGTCGTGACCTGGGGCGACACGCTCTTCCCCCATTTCCGGAAGACGATCGAGTCGGCGTTCCGCACCCGCGTGTTCGATACCTACGG
>JACDBF010000098.1 GCA_013695055.1 Actinomycetota bacterium | reverse complement strand
AGGTACGGGGATGGGAAAAAGAGCATCCACTCACCTATCACCAAGATGAAGACGCCCCGACCAAGCCCCAGTTCGTCATCGACCGGTTGAATCGGGCGGCCGGTGGTGACGCCATAGTCGTTACCGGCGTGGGCCAGCATCAGATGTGGGCATCGCAGATGATGACCTGCAACAAGCCGTATTCCTGGGTAAGCTCCGGCGGGCTTGGCACCATGGGCTTCGCCGTTCCGGCTGCTCTGGGAGCGAAGGTCGGCCGCCCCGACGAGCGCGTGATCGCGGTCGATGGTGATGGCTGCTTCCAGATGACCGCGCAAGAGCTGGCGACGGCAACGATCCAGAAGATTCCCTTTACCGTCGCGATCCTCAACAATCAGCACTTGGGAATGGTCCGGCAGTGGCAGGAGCTCTTTTACGAGGAGCGATTCTCGGAGGTCTACCTGCCTCCCGATGTGCCCGATTACGTGCTGCTCGCCGAAGCCTACGGCGCGGTCGGGTTGCGGGCGAGCTCAGTCGACGAGGTGGAGACGGTCATCGACAAGGCGATGGGCGTGGATGATCGTCCCTGCGTGATCGACTTCCGGGTCGATCCGCGAGAGATGTGCTTCCCGATGGTTCCTGCGGGAGCGTCGAACGACGAGGTCATCATTCAAGGCGCGAGCGCATGAGCGCGCGATCGACTCACACCTTGTCCGTGCTCGTCGAGAACAAGCCCGGCGTGCTGGCGCGCGTGTCGGGACTTTTCGCGCGGCGCGGCTTCAACATCGATTCGTTGGCCGTGGGCGAGACGGAAGATCCTCTGGTTTCCCGCATGACGGTCGTGGTCTCCGTCGAAGGCAAGCCGCTCGAGCACATCACGAAGCAGCTCCACAAGCTGATCAATGTCTTGCGTATTTCCGAGTTGCCGCACGATTCGTCGGTGGATCGAGAGCTCACCCTCATCAAGGTGGGGGCCAGAGCCGGACGGCGAGCGGAGGTATTGGAGATCGTCGAGATCTTTCGCGCCAAGGTCGTCGATGTGGACCCGGATGCGCTCGTCGTCGAGGCCACCGGCACTCCCGAGAAAGTGCTTGCGCTGGAGGAGCTGCTCAGACCCTTCGGCATCGTCGAGATGGTGCGTACAGGGCGCATCTCGCTCGGCCGCGGCGGGCGCGGCCTGAAGGCGCCGTCGGTGAGGCCCGTGCCGTTGCCGTCCATTGCCTCGTGATCACCGGGAGGAGAACATGACCGCCACCATCTACTACGAAGAGGACGCGTCTATCGAAGTCCTGAAGGACAAGCGCGTCACGGTGCTCGGCTACGGGTCTCAGGGGCGAGCCCACGCGCTCAATCTGCGCGATTCGGGGCTGGAAGTGACGGTCGGGCTTCGCAAGGACTCGCCGTCGTGGCGTCGAGCCGAGGCCGATGGATGCACGCTCGCGGGCGTGCATGAGGCGTGCTCCGGCGCGGATGTCGTAGCGATGCTCGTGCCCGACCAGAATCAGGCGGCGGTCTGGGCCGAAGCCGTCGAGCCCAACCTCGCGCCCGGATCGGCCCTCTTGTTCGCTCACGGATTCAATATCCACTTCGGCCAGATCCGACCTCCCGAGGACAACGACATCATCATGGTTGCGCCCAAGGCCCCCGGTCCGTTGGTGCGCAGGACGTTCGAGGAAGGTAGCGGAACACCCGGTTTGATCGCCGTTCATCAAGACTCAACGGGATCGGCGCACGACCGTGCTCTTGCGTACGCGCGTGGGATCGGATGCACACGAGCCGGCGTCATTCAAACGACATTCGCTGAAGAGACCGAAACCGATCTATTTGGCGAGCAGGCGGTGTTGTGCGGAGGCACCTCCCGCCTGATACAGGCGGGTTTCGAGACGCTGGTCGAAGCCGGCTATCAACCCGAGATCGCTTACTTCGAGTGCCTGCATGAGTTGAAGCTGATAGTCGACCTTCTCTACGAGGGCGGCTTTCGAGGAATGAGGAAGGCCATATCCGATACCGCCGAATACGGGGATCTTTCTCGGGGCAAGCGGATCATCGGCTCCGAGGTCGAGTCTGCCATGCGAGCCACCCTGGAGGATATTCGCTCCGGTGAGTTCGCCAAGGAGTGGGTGCTGGAGAACAAAGCGGGAAGCCCCGTGCTGGACGCCGAGAGGCGCCGCCAATCCGAGCTTCCGATCGAAGAGGTCGGAGCGCGCCTCAGGGAGATGATGTCGTGGATGAAGGGGAAGTAGCCGAAGGCAATATCGAGCGCGTACGTGTCTTCGACACGACGCTGAGAGACGGGGAGCAATCGCCCGGAATCTCCTTGAACCTAAAGGAGAAGGTCGAGATCGCCGAGCAGCTGTCCCGCCTTGGCGTCGACGTCATCGAGGCTGGTTTTCCGATTGCCTCCCACGGCGAGCTTCAAGCGGTGAAGGCGATCGCCAGCAGGGTGCAGGGACCCACGATCGCCGGTCTCGCGCGCGTAGAGCCTGGCGATATCGATCGAGCGGCTGAAGCCGTCGGCCCTTCTCAACGCCCGCGCATCCACACGTTCATCGCAACGAGCGCCATACATATGAAAGCCAAGCTGCGGATGTCCCCCGACGAGGTAGTTCGAGCCGCCGCTTCGGGCGTCGCTCGCGCCCGTAATCACGTCAAAGATGTCGAGTTTTCGTGCGAGGACGCGACGCGCTCGGATCCAGAGTTTCTGGCGCTGGTCTACCGGGCGGCGGCCGCGGCCGGAGCCACGACGCTCAACCTGCCCGATACGGTCGGCTACGCGCTTCCAAAGGAGTTTGCTGCTCTCCTCGAGTTTCTGATGCAGGAGTTGGATCGAGAGGTTACTTGGAGCGTTCACACGCACGACGACCTAGGGCTTGCGGTGGCCAATGCGCTTGCGGGCATCGAAGCCGGTGCCAGGCAGGTAGAGGTGGCCGTGAACGGAATTGGCGAGCGTGCCGGTAATTGCGCCTTGGAGGAAGTCGTAATGGCGCTGCACACCCGCGCAGGTCAAGGAATAGATACGGGGACGCGCACTCAGGAGATAGCCCGCACCTCTCGGCTTGTTTCGATGCTCACCGGCTATTCGGTGCCTCCGAACAAGGCGATCGTGGGCGCCAATGCATTCGCCCACGAGGCGGGTATTCACCAGCACGGAGTGATGGTGGAGCGAACGACTTACGAGATCATGGATCCCGTGGACATCGGCTTGGAAGGTTCCCGTCTCGTTCTCGGTAAGCACTCGGGGAGGCACGCATTCGTCGATGCGCTGGGAAAGCTCGGATTCAATCTGAATCCTGGCGATGCCGAAAAGGCCTTCGCGCGCTTCAAAGAGCTTGCCGACCGCAAGATTCGCATCACCGATGTCGATCTTGAAGCGATAAT
>JACDBF010000094.1 GCA_013695055.1 Actinomycetota bacterium | reverse complement strand
CAAGCTCCTCGAGCGCCAGAAAGAAGGAAAGCGGAGGATGAAGCAGATTGGTTCGGTCGAGGTTCCTCAGGGCGCGTTCATAGAGGCGCTAAAGGTCGAGGTGGACGGGCGCTCGTCGTGAGCGTCGCGACGGCCGATGCACGACGCACCGGCGATTGGCTTTCGGCCCCCGGCTTCGGGGTATATGTGCACATCCCCTTTTGTCTTCACCGCTGCCACTATTGCGACTTCAACGCTTATGAGGGGATGAGCGACCTTCACGATCGCTACGCGCGAGCCCTGGTGCGAGCGATCTCGGGGCGGCATGGGACATCTGAGCGCGTGACGTCGGTGTTCTTCGGCGGCGGGACCCCGACGCTTCTGCCGCCGTCCACGCTGGCTCGAATACTCGGAGCCTTGCGAGAGAGGTTCGAGCTCGATCCGGAGTGCGAGATCACGATCGAGGCCAACCCCGAGACCGTCGACGAAGCCGTCTTCGAGCAACTCTTGGAAGCGGGCTTCAATCGCTTTTCCATCGGGGTGCAGTCGCTGGACGAGCGGGTGCTGAAGTTCCTGGGGCGGACGCATTCGGCCGCCGGAGCGCTCGGGGCGGTGAGCGCCGCCCGGAAAGCAGGGGCCCGAGACGTCAACGCGGATCTGATCTACGGGTCGCCCTGGGAGCGCCCCGACGACTGGCGACGTTCGCTCGATGGGGTCATGGCCGCCGAGCCGGACCACGTCTCCGCCTACGCTCTCACGATCGAGGAGAAGACGCCGCTGCACACTCTCGTGGCAACGGGCCGGGCCCCCGACGTCGACCCCGACGTCCAGGCGGAACGCCACGGTGTCGCCGAGGAGATGCTGGGAGCGGCTGGGTACGGTCGATACGAGATTTCCAACTGGGCCCGGCCGGAGAGCGCCTCCCGCCACAACGTTCTCTACTGGTCCGCGGGTGACTACGCGGCGTTCGGGGCCGGCGCTCACGGTCACCTCGGGGGCCGGCGCTTCTGGGCCATCCGCCGGCCGCATGATTTCGTCGTCGCCGTCGAAGCGGGCCTGACGACCGAGGCAGGATCCGAGCGGCTGGACGCCGAGGAGCGGGCCGGAGAGGCCCTGATGCTGGGGCTGCGGCTCACCTCGGGCATCGACGCGGCGCGTTTTGCGGCGCGGTTTGGCTCATCGGCGCTCGGATCACGGGCCACGGCTCTCCAGTCTCTCGAGGACGACGGCCTCTTGCGCCGCTCGGGCGGCCGCCTGTGGCTCTCGGACCGGGGCACTCTGCTCGCCAACGAGGTCTGCTCCCGCCTTTTGTAACGCCGGCTGGTAAAGCCATCCAGGTTTTGTGCCGACATTTAGGACAAACGAGCCGGCGTTCTCAGCGGGGGTTTATGTCTGGTCCCAATATGTCATTGCTCGGGGGTGCGACGGAATCCAATGGATCCTTCGGTTCGCCGCCCTCTCCGGGCGCGATCGAGCACTTCATGGACGACCTGGGTCCCATGCAGGAAGCCGACGACCTGCCCGACCTCTTCGCCGGCCTCGCGCGCGCCGTGATGCGTGCACTGAAGGCCGACGCGGTCCTGGTCTCGATGTACGAGCCGGAGCGAAGCGTCCTGCGTGACGTCGCCGCCAGCGTGATCCCTCCCGCGGCCCTCAACTCGGTCGTAGAGGAGTACGTCCTTGAAGACTTCCCGGCGACGCGCGCGGTGATCGAGACCGGCAAGCCGCTCGAAATCTCGCGTTTTGATCCGACTGCGGACCCCAGCGAGCGGAGATATCTGACGGAGTATGGGTTTGCCCGCTCTCTCATCTGCCGCATTTCGCTCGACGGGGACGGCATCGGAGTGGTCGAGGTCTACCGGCTGCGAGACCTTTCCTTCCAGGAGGATGATCCTCGTCAGATCGACCTTCTGGCAAAGTTTGCGGCGAACGCTTATTCGCGCATTCAAATGGCAACCAAGCTCGAGTCTCATTACACCGAGACGATGGAAGCTCTGGTGTCGGCGCTCGAAGCGCGCGATCCTTACACCGAAGCTCATGCGGGACGCATTAAAGACATCGCGGTCGCCCTCGCAGTTGCGCTCAAAGTGCCTGGGGATTCACGCCGGGCAGTCAAGCTCGGAGCGATTCTGCACGATGTCGGCAAGATCGGCGTCTCGGATTCCATCTTGCTGAAACCGGGTGCTCTCAACGACGAAGAATGGAAGATCATGCGCAGTCATCCGGCCATCGGCGAGAGGATGCTGAGAGGAATTGACTTTCTGCAGCCCGCGCTTCCAATCATCCGGCACCACCATGAACGATGGGATGGAAGCGGATATCCGGACGGACTCACGGCATCGAACATTCCAATCGGGGCGCGCATCGTCGCCGTATGCGACACCTTCGACGCCATGACCTCCGACCGCCCTTACCGCAAGGCCCTTCCTCTAGATCAAGCTTGCGCAGAGATCGACGCGAATTCCGGCAGCCAGTTCGATCCCACTTGCGCTCGGCTGCTGGTCGAGGTCATGAGCAGCATGGGCGAAGTTGACCTGGAAGATAAGTTTGTCCGCTACGCCAGCTGACTTCTGATAAACCTGGCCGATGCCCGGCGCGAGTCTCCCCTACATAGCCGTCGTCGGTCCGGGAGTCTCCGATGAGCTCGATGACCGCATCGCCGGCCAGGTCGGCGGCGCGGTCGCCCGACGCGGCGCCGTCCTCGTATGCGGCGGCATGACGGGAGTCATGGAGGCGGCGTGCCGCGC
>JACDBF010000093.1 GCA_013695055.1 Actinomycetota bacterium | reverse complement strand
GAAGATGCACGACGTCGGGCTCCCACGCATCGAGCGCCCGCCGGACGCCACGGGCCGCGACCGGGCCGAACGACAATGGGGCCATGGAGCCGTTGGCCGGGATGGCGACGGCGCGCCCCACGATGGTCACTCCGGCCTCGGCCACGAGGTCGACTCCCGACGCCTGAGGGGCGAGGATCTGGACTTCGTGGTCGCGCTCGCGGAGCGTTTCCGACAGCGCTCGGATGTGACTTTGAACTCCCCCGAAACGGTCCCACGCGTAGGGACAGACGATTACCACTCTCATTGAACGAGCCGGTCACGGGACCGGCGAGCGGCCCGATCGCGGGACCTTTTGGTGGGCGTCCTTGGCCGACGGTCGGCCACCCAGAACGGCTGGAAGACGTGCCACTCCTGTGGGCTCTTCGCGATGTAGCTCTCGAAGCGGGCCACGATCTCGGCGGTGAGCTGCTCCACGGCGCCGGGGCCGGAGGACGGAGGCTCGAGCGGCTCGGATATCTCGGCGATCCAGCCGCGCCTGCCCCCCGGCAGGACGGCGCTGTAGACGCCCGCCACCATCACGGGGGCTCCCGTACGAATGGCGAGAGTGGCCGGGCCCGCGGGAAAGCTCGCCGGCTCGCCGAAGAAGCTAACTTTGGGACCACGCCCGGTGATATCTCGATCCCCCACCATGCCCACCAAGCCGCCCTCCTCCAGGGCCCCGAGCAGCTTGGCCGTGACGCCCACCTTCACGGCAAGCACGGTCATCCCCAGGGCCGCCCGGTGGGCCACGAAGTAGTCGAACAAACGTTGGGGATTCAGCACTTCCGCGACCGTGACAACCGGCCGTCCGGATGCCCCCAACCAGGCCCCGGCCGCATCCCAGTTGGACAGGTGAGGCATCACCAGCACTCCGCCCTTGCCGCGAGCAAGTACGGCGTCGATGTTCTCGGCCCCGTGGCACACGAAGCGTTCGAGAAAGAAGTCTCGGCCGGCGCGCGCGAGACGAAACGTCTCGACCCAATAGACGGCATAGGACTTGAAGGCTTCGACGACAAGCTCATCGAGCCCGGGCGACCCGGGGGCCAGACCGCTGACCCGTGCAAGGTTTTGTGCGACGATCCTTCTCTTCCTCGAGATGTGTGCATAAACGCCCCCGATCACATCCGCAAGGCCGTAGATGACTGACTCGGGAAGCGCCTGCGCAACCCTTGAGAGCGCGACATAGGCGTAGTAGACGGCCTGCAGCGACCGCGGCTCGCGCGTTGCACTCATTCACTCATGCGCGGAAACGCTTCTTATCTGCGCTCGCACGTAGAGAAGACGCTGAGCCAGCGTGATGACCGACAGGGTCCCCACCACGATCAGCGCGACGGGCACGAGGTCGAGGGCGAGCCCGAGGATCATCAGTATCAGCCGCTCGGCGCGCTCGATGATCCCCGTGTTGCACTCGAAGCCGAGCCCCTCGGCCCGAGCTCTCACGTAAGAGACTAGAAAGGAGACGACCATGACGGCCAGGCAGAGCGCGGCGACCCACTCCTGTCCGCTTTTGTCTCCCGGCGGCGAGACTCCATAGAGCCACGCGATCGGGAGGAAGAGCAGAGCGTCCGAGAGGCGGTCCGTGGTCGAGTCTATGAGCGCCCCAAACACGCTGCCGGGCCCTTGTGCCTTGGCCACGGCTCCATCCAGCGCGTCCGACAAGCCCGCTGCCGTAGCCACCGCGCCGGCGACGAGCAGCCGGCCGTCGAGAATCAAGGCCGCGGCGGCGAGCTGTAAGAGCAGGCCCCCGACGGTGATGGCATTGGCGCTCAAGCCGCTACGGGCCAGGGCGGCCCCGACGGGCTTCATCAAGCGATCCCATGCCCCGCGAATCCTGGAGTCCAGCACGATTGAATCCTATGACTCCAAGCGTTAGGGAGGCGGCCGAGCCGCCGCCGCTCGACCCAAGCCGTTGAGGACGTTCACCACGTAGCCTTTGCTCGTGGGCCCTTACCTGGTGAGCAACCTCGCCCTCCTCGCCAGAGGGCCCGTCGACCGGCAGGCGGAGGGGGAAGGTCGGTTACGTGGCGGCGGCGGAGGGTCCAGTGGGTAAGCGGTCGGTGACTGGATGAGGGAAAGCTTGCGACGGGTCGCTCTTTAGTTGAGGTTGTTCCCGTTGTTCAAAACCGAGCGGGGGAGCCCCGTCGTTCCCTCCCGAGTCAGCTCCACAAATATGGCTAGTGGGTTCGACTTTCCGTACTGTCGCAGATGATCGACCGACCAACCACCAGTGTGGTTACTTGGTGCCCGGCGATGGGGCTCGCCGCAACCGCAGCACCTCGCTGCTGATGGCTCCTACCTCGTTCGGACACAGAGGAAGGAGCTTATCGTGCGAACAGCACTGTTTGTGGGCATCGCCGGATTCTTCGGTTCCATCGCGCGCTATGGCGTCGCCGGGCTTGTGAGCCGAACGAATGAGGCGTTTCCTTGGGGGACCTTCGTGGTGAATGTAACCGGAGCGTTCACGCTAGGCCTTCTGGTGGCGATGTTCTCTCAACGATTCGTTGTGCACCCTGATCTTCGAATCGCGCTCACTGTGGGATTCCTCGGTGCTTACACGACGTTCTCAACGTGGGCACTGGAGACATTCGAGTTCGCCGAGGTTGGCAGCATTGGATGGGCAACGCTCAATGTCTTGGGCTCGGTCGTTGCTGGGATGCTCGCCGTGTGGCTCGGAACCGTGCTGGGACAGGGTTTGAGACGCCACCCGCCGATCAAGCCAGCATGAGTCTGACTGAAACCGAACCAGCGTGATAGATCTCCTCATACTTGCGGTCGGAATCGTTGTCGTCGTAGCCGGTGCCGAGATCTTCTTCGACGGGCTCCTGGCCGTCTCCTCACGCCTAAAGACAGCTCCGTTCGTCGTCACGGCACTCGTCTCGGGCTTCGAGCTTGAGAACCTCGCCGCGGGTATCGCAGCGAACGCGAAGGGACTTCCGGGAGCGGCGGCCGGAACCTTCCTGGGAGGCACCACCTTTCTAGCTTTGGGTGTGACCGGGCTCGCGGCCATGATACGTCCTCTGGAAGCAAGCCTCCCCTGGAAACCCTTGGCCGCTGCCGCCTTTTCGCCCCTTGCTCTTGTGGTGGTCTCGATCGACGGGTCTCTGTCGCGGAGCGACGGAGCGGTGCTCGTGGTCTGGTTCATAGCCGTGATGTTCGTCCTGGCGCGCACAGGGCGTGACATCGTCGGTGGAGGAGACGACGAGGCCCCCAAGTCCCGACCGATCCTCAGATTGCTGGGAGGGCTCGTTGCCCTTTCGGTCGGCGGCGAAGTCCTCGGTGAGGGGATACGCGGCACGGTGTCGCGTTTCGGGGTCTCGCAAACGCTTCTCGGTAACACAGTCATCGCGGCGTCCGTCGAAGCCGAGGAGATAGGCCGGGTTGCCCTTCCGGCGAAGCGGGGCCGCTCGGATCTAGCGCTCGGGAACATCATCGGAACGGTCGCTCACTTCATCGCTTTCAATGCAGGAGTTATCGCACTCGTCCATCCCCTGAGGCTCGATGACACTTCACGGCACCTGCACCTGCCCGTGGCGGTTGCCAGCGTGCTCTTGGTATGCACACTTCTCATCGCTCGTGACCGGCTCTCCCGTTGGGAGGGGGCAGGCCTCCTACTCGCCTACATCGCCTACATCGCGGTTGCCATCGGTGGAGCCCTGCACTAACACCGCTCGAGGTCGGGCCCGGAGGAACCGACCGAGGGCGAATTGGAACCGGCCGAGTTGGTCTTGCCCTGAGCCGGTGGCCGCCCGCGATCACGACGTTGGCGGGCGAGCGCTTCTTCGGGGACATAGAAGCCGTGGCGCTGGGCTGCTCCACCCGAGGTCGCCCATCACTCTGTATCACCCCCCGGCGCAGAGCGGCGACCCCCCGCCTGCCACAGAGGCGCGCGGCGAGGAGGAGAACGGCGACGGTCACGATGCCCCAAGCGGGTGCGCCCCGCCGACTACCATGGGTCGTTCGGGAGGCGCGTCGAGATAGGGGGATCGCAAGGTGAAGAGCTACCCGACGGAGAACATCCGCAACGTCGTGCTCGTCGGCCACGGTGGGGCGGGAAAGACCTCGCTTGCCGAGGCGATGTTGTTCCGGTCGGGCGCCACCACTCGCCTCGGAAGGACGGCGGACGGCAACACGGTGTGCGACTTCGACGACGAAGAGATCCGTCGTCAGATCTCCGTCGGAACGGCGCTTGCTCCCGTCGAGTGGGATGGGCACAAGATCAATGTGCTGGACGCCCCCGGCTACGCAGATTTCATCGGGGAGACGCGAGCTGCCATGCGAGTAGCCGATCTCGCGGTGTTCGTGATTTCGGGAGTCGAGGGCCTCGAAGTCCAGACTCAGGTCGCGTGGAACTACGCAACCGAGCTCGGCCTACCCAGAGTCATCTTCATCAACAAGCTGGATCGCGAGAACTCCTCCTTCCGCCGAACGTTGGATCGGCTACGCGACGTTTTCGGAAAGGGAGTCGCTCCTTTATCTCTCCCACTTGGAAGGGAGCACGACTTCAAGGGAGTCATCTCGGTTATCGACGAAGGAGCGTTCGCGTACGACTCTTCCGGGTCGCCGACCGACGTGCCCATCCCCGATGATCGCAAGGCGCGTGTCCATGAGGTCCGAACCGACTTGCTGGACTCGGTCGCCGAGAGCGACGATGACCTTCTCGAGCGGTATCTCGATGGGGGCGAGATCGCGCGCGACGAGATCGTCAGATCCATCCATGAGGGGATCGACGAGGCGCGCATGTACCCAGTGGTGGTGGGCTCGGCCACCGCGCTCATAGGCGTCGACAGGCTGATGGAGCTGATCGTCACCGCCGGTCCCTCGCCTCTCGACATGACGCCGGTGGAAGGGGTCGATGGTCAGACTCGTGAGGCGAAGCCCGACGCTCCCCTCGCCGCCCTGATCTTCAAGACTATGACCGACCCATACGTGGGCCGGGTGAGCTTCTTTCGCGTATTTTCCGGCGCACTCAAGGGCGAGGGCATGATCCACAACGCGACCAAAGGCTCAGACGAGCGCATTGGGCATCTGTTCACTCTGCGCGGGAAAGCGCAAGAGCAGCTATCGGAGGTCGTTGCGGGCGACATCGGCGCGGTGGCCAAGCTCAATCACACCGCGACCGGCGACACGCTGGCCGATAAGTCCTCGCCCATCATCCTCTTTGGCATCGAGCCCCCCGAGCCGCTGCTGCCCAAGGCGGTGGAGCCCAAGACCAAGGGCGACGAGGACAAGCTCATGATCGGGCTCCACAAGATGATCGACGAGGATCCATCCTTGGGCCTCGAGCGCAGCGACGAGACTCATCAAACGGTTCTCTGGGGCATGGGCGACGCGCATCTGGACGTCGTGCGTCATCGCCTCAAGTCCAAGTTCTCGGTCGACGTCGAAGAGGTTCCCCTCAAGGTCCCCTACCGCTCCACTTTGCGCGCCGAGGCCGAGGGCTTGGGGCGCCACGTCAAACAGTCTGGGGGCCACGGCCAGTACGGGGTCTGCACCCTCCGGGCGGAGCCCCTGCCGCGCGGCGAAGGCTTCGAGTTCATCGACAAGATCTTCGGGGGCTCCATCCCGCATCAGTGGATCCCGTCGGTCGAAAAGGGCGTCCGGGCGGCGATGGATCAAGGCTTGGGAACCGGCTTCAAGACCATCGACGTCAGAGTCGTGCTCTTGGACGGCAAGTTTCATTCCGTCGACTCCTCAGACTTCGCCTTTCAGATGGCGGGCTCGTTGGGCATTCGCGACGCGGGGTCAAAAGGCGGGATTACCCTCCTCGAGCCCATCTGGGCTCTCGAGGTTCTGGTGCCCGAGGCGTTCACCGGCGACATCATGGGCGACCTCCAGAAGAGAAGAGGCATCCCCGAGGGCATCGACACCGTCGGCGGAGGGCGTCAGCTCGTCAAGGCCAAGGTTCCCTTCGCCGAAGTCACCCACTACGCGACCGACCTGCGGTCGATCACCGGGGGCACGGGCACGTTCTCGTGGGGCTTCTCCCACTACCAGGAGGTCCCCCACGACGCGGCCCAAAAGATCATCGAGAGAGCGAGGGCGGCAGCCCACGAATAGCGCGAGCTAGCTGAAGAGCGGGCGCAGCTTTTCGTAGGTGTCGGCGATCATCTCGGGCAGAACCTTTGTCTCGCCCACCACGGTCATGTAGTTGGTGTCCCCTCCCCAGCGCGGCACGACGTGCATGTGCAGATGACCTGGAATACCCGCGCCGGCTACCCGGCCCAGGTTCATGCCGAGGTTGAAACCATGGGGCGCCAGCGCGTCGGTGACGGCCGCGACCGCCCGTTCGGTCACGTCCATGAGCTCGTGGCGCTCGTCGGACACCAGCTCCCCCAGCTCGCCGACGTGACGGAGCGGCGCCACCATTAGATGACCCGTGTTGTAGGGGAAGGCGTTCAGGATGACGAAGGTGCGCTCGCCGCGCATGAGGATGCGGGCCTTTTCGTCATCGCCCTCCAAGAGGTGGTCGCAGAAGACGCACCCGCCGGAGTCATCCGCGCCCGTCACGTAGGCCATCCTCCACGGAGTCCACAGCCGCTCCACCTATATAGAAGGCTCGACGCGCCGCTCTGAGACTTCGAGCTCGAGGTCGCGAGCGAAGTCGCCTACGGAAACGCCGCGGGTCTCCTTGCCCGAGCGACGCCTGACAGACACCGTTTCGGCGGCTTGCTCGTCGTCGCCGACGATGAGCATGTAGGGAACCTTCTCTAGCTGGCGCCGTCTGATCTTGGCCCCCATGGTGTCGGACGAGTCGTCGACCTCGACGCGCAGGCCGCGCTCCGAAAGCTTGCGCGCGGCGGCATACGCGTAGCTCGCATGACGGTCGGCGATGGGGATGAGCGCCGCCTGCACGGGTGAGAGCCAGGTTGGAAACGCGCCGGCGAAATGCTCGACCAGCACGCCGAAAAAGCGTTCAATCGACCCAAACAGGGCGCGATGGATCATCACCGGGCGCCGCCGATGACCCTCGTCGTCGATGTACTGGAGCCCGAAGCGATCGGGAAGCTGAAAGTCCACTTGTATCGTGCACAGCTGCCAGTAGCGGCCGATGGCGTCACGGACGTCGATGTCGATCTTGGGCCCGTAGAACGCTCCGTCGCCCTCATCGACTCGGAAGTCGAGGCCCGACTTCTGCAACGCCTGTTCGATGGCGCTCTCGGCCAGATCCCATTGCTCCTGCGTCCCAATGGCGTTGTCGGGCTTGGTCGAGAAGCGCACGGCATCGGGCCCCATACCGACCGCTGCGTAGAGCTCGCGCAGGAAGTCCACGACTTCGACCAGCTCGTCGACGACTTGATCCGGTGTGCAGAAGATGTGCGAATCATCCTGCGTGAAGCCGCGGCTTCGCAGCAAGCCATGGACGGCACCGGAACGTTCGTTGCGATAGACCGTCCCGAGCTCCGACAACCGGTACGGAAGCTCACGATAGGAGCGCGTCTTGGAGCGGTAGATCAAGACGTGAAACGGACAGTTCATGGGCTTTGCGAAATAGTCGCCGCCCTCGTACTCCATCCTCGGGAACATGTTGTCCTGGAAGTGATCGAGATGGCCGCTCGACTCCCACAGCTTCGCCTTGCCGATGTGGGGGGTGTAGACGGGCTTGTAGCCTCGCTTCAGGTGCAAGTCGCGCGACAAGCCTTCGAGGGCCTGGCGCACTATCGCGCCCTTCGGATGCCACAGCGCGATCCCGGGCCCGACCTCTTCCTCCCACGAGTAGAGCTCGAGCTCGCGTCCGATGCGGCGGTGATCGCGTCGCTCCGCCTCCTCCAGCCGGTGCAGATAAGCGGCGAGCGCGTCCTTTGATTCCCATGCGGTCCCGTAGATGCGTTGAAGCATGGGCTTGGTTTCGTCGCCGCGCCAGTACGCGCCGGCCGAACGCAACAGCTTGAACGCTTTGATCCGCCCGGTGCCGGGAACGTGAGGGCCGCGGCAGAGATCGACGAACGCCGTGTGCCCGGAGGGGTCGACGTTGCGATACAGCGACAAGACCTCCCCCCCGGCCCCCTGCTGTTCGAGAGCGTCAACACCTTCGGCAACGCCCCTGATGATCTCGAGCTTGTAGGGCTGGTCGACGAAAGTCGCGACGCCCTCTTCAGAGGAGATCTCGGCCCTCTCAAAGCGTTGATTGGCTTTCACGATGGCGCGCATCTCGGACTCGATGCGATCGAGGTCCTCGGGAGTGAAGGGGTCTGCGACCTCGAAGTCGTAGTAGAAGCCGTCGTCTATCGGGGGCCCGATCGCGTACCTGGCCCCGGGATAGAGACGAAGCACTGCCTGCGCAAGGACGTGGGCCGTCGAATGTCTGACCACCTCGCGCCCGGCCTCATCGGCTTGTGTAAGGATCTCGACGGTTTCGCCGGACGCGGGTACATGAGCGAGGTCGCGAACCTTGCCGCCCACGACCGCAGCTACCGGGCCGGACGCGCCCGCTTCCTTGGCGAGCGCGAACCCGTCTCTTCCATCCGCAGTGATCGATACCGTCATCTCGTCGTCTTCCTACAGAGGGATCTCTTGACTAGGGCCCGATGCTACTTGCCCACGCCTGCTGGAACGCGTCATAGCCCGATCCCACAGTCGCTTGGAGCGCCCTGTCGACGTGATGGCGACTGGTGCCGGGGGCGATCTCGGGCCTGCCGAGGCGCAGGTAGAAGCGAGTCAGGTCGTCCACCCCGTGGCGCTCGGCCAAAAAGCGTATCGCCGACAAGGACTCTTGGTAGCTGCGGAAGATATCGGTTCCTTCACCCGTGACGAACTCGAAGTCGCGCGGCAGCCTGCCGTCGAAAGAGCCGGCGTCGATCTCGGACTGGAGAAAAGCGAGCGCATCGGGATCTTCCGAGCGGCCTACGTACTCCGCGAGACCCTCCTCGACGAAGGTGGGGACAAACGGGCCGGTCACGCCGCGCGTCGCGACGTGCTGTAACTCGTGAGCCATGATCGTGGTGATTGACTCGTCGTCACGCCCGTCGATCTGCTGCCAGTTGAGCATGATGCGATGACCGGTCAAGTCGTAGCCCTCGTCGGTCTCATAAGTCGAGTACGCGAAGGCGACGAAGTTGTCTAGCTCAAAAGTCGCCTGCAACATTCGCCCGAGCTCCGCAGTGGTGTTCGGCACGAGAATCACGACGCGCTGTCGCCACGGAACATCCCACAACCGGTTGACGCGCGCCAGCGCCGACTCGGCGAGATCGAGGAAGTTGTCCGGCAGCCGGATGCAGCCGTCGGCGTTGCAAGGATGACGGAGCAACATGAAATGCTCGCTCCTTTCTCGCGCTATCGGTCCAAAGTCCCAGAGATGACGTGCAGATTGCAGGCCGACCGCGTCGAGGTCGGAGTCTTCGGCGATGAGCCATTCGCCGTCCTGCTCGATGAAGGTGACGAACGAGTCCTCCACCGCCTCGCGCTGGTCGTAGCCGCTGATACGGTAGTGCTCTTCAACCAACGCTACGACCACTTCGCCGGCGTCTCCGTAAGACCGCTGCGAGGGCCTGTAGAGATTTCCGAAATGGTCCCAGTTGACCTCGAAACGATAGGACGCGAACGGCACGGCCGCGCTCCACTCGAAGAAGCTTTCTTGACGAGCGGCGTAGGCGGCGGAGTCGCCCGCCACCGGGGCCATGAAGGCCTCCTGGTCGCGCGCCATGAAGGCCGCCGCGCGCCGCTCGAGCAGCTCCTCGATCGCGGAGCGCGTGCCGCTCACCTGGCCGGCCGCCCCCGGAGCGCTCGCCGCCACGAGGGCTGCGCACCCGAGAATCGCGAGGATCCTCGAGCGCATCATCGAGCCGGCCGCTGCAACGCGCTCTCGTAGACATCGATGTAGCGGCGGTAGTTGGAAGAGATCAGAGCGGCCGCGTCGGCGCGCTTCAAGTCTCCCGAGAGGTAGCCCTTGAGCGCGTCCCACCAGATCGTCCGGCCTATCGCGAAGCCAACATAGCCGGGCACCTCGGCCCCCTGTTCGAGCCAGTGAACGACGGCGGCGTCATCCGCTCCGCGCCCCAAGACGACACACACGACATCGTCGCGTTCGCCGGAGCGAACCAGCCGCGCGGTCCGCTCGCAGTCGGCCCGGTCGTCGAGTCCTTCGATCTTCCAGATATCGGGCTCGATGCCCGCCGCCAAGATCTCCTCTATCGCCGACAGCATGAGGCCCGGACGGACCTCTTGGTCGTAGCGGCCCGAGTCCTCATCGACCGAGTCGAGCTGGCCCGGCTCGGCGGGCACGAGCAGCTCGAACAGCAGCTTGCGATCGTGGTCGAAAAGCCACTCAGAGAGTCGCTTCAGGCGGGCCAATTGCCTGCTGTTCATCTGCTGATCGCCTTCGGGGTTGTATCGAACGAGGACTTTGGAGAAAGCCGGGTCGAGCTCTTCTATGGCGGCGCCGAAGTCGTCTCCGTGCTCGAAGTCGAACTCGTTCTGGCCGCTCTTCTCGACCGGCATCGCGAGCAGCAATTCCCGCTTGCTCGCGTCGCGCGCGATGTCGCCTCCGAACTGCCCGTCCACCAAGAGGCCGGCGCCCTCGCGTGGAGCGCCCTCCTCGAGGGCCTCCAGGAAACCTTCGTAAATGACGTTCTTTGCATCGCTGATGGTGGCCGTCGCGCGCGGCGAAGGATCGCCCGAGATTCCGAACATCTTCTTCTGAAATGAGCCGCGGTGATCAAAAGCGAGCAGGTACAAGCGGCCGTCA
>JACDBF010000009.1 GCA_013695055.1 Actinomycetota bacterium | reverse complement strand
GTGAACCCGAAGCAGTCGGGAAGCCAGCAAGTCTTATGGATCGAACCGAAACGAGCTCGAAAGTAGCGTTGCCCGTAGAGCAGCTGGCGGACCAGTGATTCTCCCGCCGGCATGTTGGCGTCGGGCTCCACCCACATTCCCCCAATGGGCTCCCATGCGCCCGCGACTACCTGCTCTTGAATACATTCGAACAACTGTGGATCGTCCTCCTCGAGGAACGCGTACAACTGCGCGGACGACTGATTGAAGGTGAGCTCGGGATAGCGTTTGATCAGCCCCGTGACGGTGTGAAAAGTGCGCATCGCCTTGCGCCGCGCCTCGTCCATGGGCCACAACCAAGCCAGATCGAGATGCGCATGTCCGCTCACTGCAAACCGGCCTCGGGGCGCGTGCATCGCCTTCAGCTCGTCCAGATCATCTTGCAGCTGCATCATCGCTTCAACGACCGACGCACGTTGGAGCTGGTCCAACCCCGAAGGGCGTGCGTCGAGGTCGTCCGGCAGCGCCCAGATCTTTTGCATCCACTCCCCGGGAGCCGTGCGCGACACGTAGGGGGCGGTTGCGCTCGGCCATTCGAGAAGAGCCAGGGCGCGTTCGGCGCGCGAGATCATCGGCTCCACGACCACATCATCCCCGAGCGCGATTCCCGACTGCACCACAAGAGCCAACAGTCGGTAGAAGCTTTCAACCTGGTCGTCGATCCATACGAGCCGGGCCCGCTCGAGGTGCGCCGCCCGATTGGGAACGCCAAGGGGGAGACGGGCAACGATCTCGGCGCTGATCGAACAAGTTGCAGACGACAGACGGAAGCGCCGATGGAAGGGGTCGAGCCCGAACGACTCCGAACTGCCATCGGCATGATCGAGGGTCAGGAGCGCCTCGCCTCCGAGGCCGAGATCGAGCACCGTCTCTTCCAAGCTCCATCCCTGGGGCAGCTGCACCCGACCGTGGCTCAGGGTGTGCACCCCATCGATGCGAGGCCACGGTGCCCCAAGCGCAAGGCGCTCGCCGTCGAACTTCCAGTCGTCGAGATCGACGTGCTCCCGGCTGAGCCAAAAGCTCATCTCCACTAGCCGAGCCTGAAGACGCTGAAGGCGCTGGTCGATTGTGAGATGCATTCTGGCCCCCGCGCGTGAGTTTCCCTGGACTGTAGCCGCCTCCGGAAGCGTCTAACTCAGAAACGACCTAGGAAGGCGTCAAGCGTCAGAGCTCAGCCGCTTGATGTGGTCATCACTCAGGGAGAGCTCGGCGGCCCGCACACTGTCGCTGATCGTTTCGGGCCGGGTTGCTCCCGGGATGGGGATAACGGTCTCGGACTGGGCCAACTCCCATGCAATCGCTACCTGCTGAGGCGAGACGCCGTGCTCGTCTGCGACGTCGGCGAATGCTCGATGCTGAGAACCGAGCTCGGCCGCGTCACTCATGCCGCCGAGCGGGCTCCACGGCAAAAAAGCGATTTGATTCTTCGCGCAATACTCGAGCTCGTTCGCAGAGCTGCGGAAGCGCGGCGAGAACTGGTTCTGCACGCTTGCGATATCAACTATGTCGCGAGCTTCCTCGATCTGCTCGATGGACACGTTGGACAAACCGACGAGCCGAATCTTGCCCTCGTCTTTCAGCTCCTTCAGCGCTCCCACCGAATCGGCAAAAGGCACCTTCGGATCGGGCCGGTGGTATTGATAGAGGGCGATGGCGTCCACGCCCAAGGCCCGAAGGCTGGCGCTGCACGCTTTCTTGAGGTGCTCGGGGCTCCCATCCTGTTGCCAGGAGCCGTCGTCCGGACGAAGATGACCGCCCTTGGTTGCGACCATCACGTCCTGGCTCCCGGACCACTGCCGGATCGCCTTTGCTATGAGCCGCTCGTTGTGACCCATGTCATCCGCGTTGATGCAGTAGGCATCGGCGGTGTCGATTAGCGTCACGCCGGCGTCGAGAGCCGTGTGGATCGTTCGAATGGACTGTCCTTCGTCCGGGCGGCCCTCGAGCGACATGGGCATGCCCCCCAGACCAATGGCGCTGACCTTGACTCCCGCGATGTCACGCGTCTGCATGTGGCTGCCTCCCTATTCTTTGGTGGATTAACGACGAATCCGCCGCTCACACCTCAAGGGAATGGGGAGCCGTCTGTTCGGTACTTACCACGTCCGTTAGATTTGAATCGTGCGAGCCCCGACGAAGGAAAATCTGAGACACCTGTCGTTGTTTCTGCGCCTCGGGAGCAACCCCGCGGCGGCCGTTTACGACAGCATCGGGCCAGATTTCTTTCTGGCCCCCGCTCCCGGGTGGCTGAACCTGGGTTTGTGGGAAGGCGACGGGCGCTCCGAAGACCCGCTCGAAGCGGTCAAACGGTTGGTGTCGCGCCTCGCGTCGAAGCTTCCGACGGACGAGGTGATCCTCGATGTGGGCAACGGGCTAGGGGCGCAAGATCCCGTGATCGCATCGGTGGCGCGACCCCAAGCGCTCATAGCCCTCAACATCACGGAATCGCAATTGCGGGCCGGCCGTGCCCGACTCCGTGAAGCCGGAGCAGCACCGGTAAACGCCGATGCCACCCGCCTTCCCGTGGCAAACGGCAGTATCGACGGCGTCATCAGCGTGGAAGCCGCCTTTCACTTTCCGTCGCGCAAAAAGTTCTTCACCGAGGTTTATCGGGCCCTGCGTCCGGGTGGCATCCTGACTATGTCAGACGTCAGCGCCGAACGCTTCCCCACGCGCCCTGGGGAAGCCGTTGCAGGTTTCGTCAATCTGAGAGTGTGGGGTCTGAAAAGCCGCAACATGATGAGCGCAGATGCCATTCGCTCGCTTCTGAGGCAAACTGGATTCGCCGACATTCACGTCGAGAGGTGCGGAGAAAAAGTGATCGACCCGGCCGTGGTCTATCTCAAGGCCAAATGGCGAACCGGCGGAGAAGCCCCGTTCGCGTATCGCGCCGGATCGCGAATGCTGCTCAACCAGTGGGAGCTGCTGCGCCGGAGAGAGCTCCTCGAATATCTGTTGATATCGGCGAGTAAGCCCCTCTGACGCAGCAGCTCCCGGCTGACTGGTCGTCAGCTGCTGGACGTGTCCATCGGCTGGGTTGACCCCCGCCCTGCCTGATCCGCACGCTCCTGCGCGCGCTGCTGAACACGCTCCTTGGAACCTTGAGCCTCTTGCTTGACGTTCCCGGATTCTTGCTCCGCTCGGGCGGCCGTCCGCTCCCAGAAGCGGCTCATCGTCTGGATGCCGCCGCCGCCCACCGCGACGATGGCGGAGCCCACGATGACGGCCAGAATCGCGTAAAACAGGCCGTTCACGATGTTCTCGGCGATGTTCAGTTGATCGAGCGCCGCAAAGACGGCAACTCCCAGAATCAGGACACTGGCCGCAATGGCTAGGCTTCGCCCGTAGCTCAATCCGCCCAGGGAAGCCTCGACGATCTCCTTTACGGCGGCCGCGATAGCCGCGCCCACCACAATGATCAGTATGGCGACGAAGAGATTCGGTAGGTATGCGATAACTCCGGTGATCAAGTCGCTGATCGGGTTGGTTCCGAAGATCCCGAATGCCAGCTGCAACACGAACAGCATCAGTGCATAAAAAACTATCTTGCTAAGCAATGACGACGCGTCATACTTCGACTTCGCCAAGGCTTGCCCAACCCCACCTCGCTCGACGACCCGGTCGAAACCGACGCGCTCGAGCACCTTGTCAAGAATCCCCGCGATCGCTTTCGCAAGGAAATAACCGATGAGCAGGATCAGCAGAAAACCGACCAACTTCGGCAAGAACGTGGCGATCGACGCCCACGCGTCTCCCAATCCATTCTGGAACTCGTCCAACTCTAGCCTCCCTCTCGAAGAGACCCCCGAGCACAGACTGCCCGAGGGTTGCGCGCTTTCCTATTGCTACTCGGCGCCGGGCACACTGGAATCACCATACCCGCAGACCCCGTACGCACCGAGCGACAAACAGCTTGCAGTGTCGTGGAGAGAGACGCCGCGGGGCCCGACGCATTACGCGCCACGGCCGAAACCCCTGTGGTCAAGTTGCGGTCAGGGCCGCCCCAATGCCCCTGAGCGCCCGCTTGACCATCTCATCCGTGGCCGTCCTCCCCATGAGACCCACGCGTATCGCCTTGCCCGTGGTGGGGGTGAGGCCACCCGAGATCATGATGCCTTCGTGCTCGATCAAATGGGCTTGGATCGCAGCCGGGTCCTCGGCCCACATCGCAACGACGAGATTGGCTTCGAAGCCCGCCTGTGGCACTGCTTTCATGCCGAGCTTCTGGAGTCCGTCGCGACAGCAGGACGCCAAGGCGTGCCGGTTCTGCACCCACGTCTCGAGCCCGACTTCCAGAATCCGTCGAAGGCTAGAGTTGAGGGCGAGCACGAGATTGGTCGGCATGGTTACCGGATGTGGGTGCCATCCTGCCCATTCGCTCC
>JACDBF010000067.1 GCA_013695055.1 Actinomycetota bacterium | reverse complement strand
CCCTTGTCGATCTTGATTCCCGCCTCGTCCAAGCCCATGTCTTCGGTTCGAGGGCCCCGTCCGATGGCGACGAACATGCGATCGGCCGACAGCGTCTCTTCGCTTTCGTCCTTGCGGATTGTTATCTCGCCCCCAGAGTCGGTCTTGTCGGCTCCCGTTTCCTCTACCCCAAGGTGGAACTTGATGCCTCGCTTCTCGAGCTCGCGTCTTAGTGACTTGGAAACCTCCGCGTCTTCTGCCGGAGCAATCTTTGGCAGCATCTCGACAACTTGCACCTCGCTGCCAAACGACCGGTAAACGCTTGCAAACTCAAGACCTATGTAGTTGCCTCCCACAATAATGACGGAGGACGGAACATCCTTCGCTTGCAGTCCGTGAGTCGAATTCTGCACCCTTTCGCCATCCGCCTCGATAAAGGGGAGGTCGCGCGGGTAAGACCCCGTCGCCAAGACCAGGCCCTTGTCCGCGGTGAGCGTCCGTTCGCCGTCATCGGTCTCGACCGTGACCGTCCGGACGTCTCTCAGGCGGCCGCGCCCTTCGACGAGCTCGATCTTCTTCTTTTTGACGAGGCCGGACAGACCCTTGTACATCCTGCCGACCACACCATCCTTGAAGCTCAGTACCTTGGCCCAGTCGAAATCAGGTTCATCCACGATCAGCCCAAAGCTCCCGGCCTCTCTTATCTCGTCCAGAAGCTCAGCAGCATGCAACAAGGCCTTGGTCGGAATGCAGCCGCGATGAAGGCAAGTTCCGCCGACTTTGTCTCCTTCGACCATGGCGACGGACATCCCGAGCTCGACCGCCCGGAACGCGGCCGAGTAGCCGGCGTTGCCGCCGCCGAGAATCACGAGATCAAAGGAGTCAGCCACGGAGTCCTCCTATTCCACACCGGCTATTCCACACCGGCTATTCCATACCGGCCAAGTCAGCGCTCTGGGGCGATGCGAGTGCCTCGATGCGACGATACACGGGCGTCCTCGTGCCGGTTCCAATCCGCCGCCGGTAGCCGAGGCCGTCGTGTGCGAGCATTGCGCCATGAGGGGAGACCGGGTAGAGGTCGTGGTCGATGTCGGCGGCGAAACGCGAACTTTCGAGATCGTGGCCGGCAAGGCAGGAAGAAGGGTGGATATATCCACGGTAAGGGGCACCGTGGAGGTATCGGAAGTGACACGGACCGGTGAAGTGGTCCGGACGGGCAGGTTCATGGCGAGCCGGGTAGTCGCCGTCATGGAGTTTCCTGCGGACGACGCATCCTCAGGGCGCCGAGCGCAAACCCCCTCCAATCAGACCTCGATCCTATGAGAGCGCTATGAGAGCTATGAGATCGCGACTCAGATCATCGCTCTCTCATGCGAGTGAGCGGGCAGGGGCCTCACTGAGATTGAATTCGATGCTCGCTCGGAGATCTACCGCATCGATCATTCGCTGGAACCGCTCAAGCGCTTCATCTTCGACATAGGCGCGTACGGATACGAAGTCGGCATTCTCGTAGACATCCACTTTCACCTCGACCTCGGGCGACCGAGCATCCGCAATCAGCTTGACCCTGGCGGCGCGCACGGCATCGTGCCTTGCGATATCTCGGGCTAGCCCATTTGCGGCGGCGCGAGCGCGGACACGAGTGAACCCTCCGCTGTCGTCGGAATTGAGCTCGAACTGTCCCAGAGAGTTGGGCGTGGGGATCTGTGACGCCAGCCACCGCCACGCCAAATAGCCGACCAGCAACGCGGCCAGTGCCGCGACGACCCAGAACCACTCGGAATTCCGAGCCACAAACGAAGTCACGTTCGTGCTCAAGAACGCGCCGGTCGAATAGCGGTCGCCGAGTGAACCGAAGCTCCGGGCGAGTCCGTAGCCGCCAATCACGATCAAGACGAACCCAAGAGAGGAGAGGACATAACGATTGATCCGGTCGACGTCACCGCTCACGATTTCATGCCCTTTACCGAGACATCTGAGCTGGGCTGACCGGCAAGCCGCAGCCCGCCCAGTCTCTCATTCACGGCCGCCGTTACGAGCTCTTTCAGGTTACCGGTCTCGTGCCGGGATGCCGTAGCAAGAACCCGGGCGCGCGTATCCGACGCGGCCACTGTGGCGCGCTCGACGCCCTCGACGGACGTGGCGGCACGCGACAAAGACCGCTCGAGGCCACGGCGGGCGACGTGGGTGCCTACGAGCTCATGGCGAGTCGAGAGCGGAAGCGAAAGGGGACGCCGACGCACCAACCCCATCAGCAGCAACGCGGCCCCAAGAATGAGGACTAAAATGAACGCCCGGCGAGCGACTGCGGAGTCCCACATGGTGCTCCGGCCATTCGAGTACCACGAGTCATAAGGCACGACCAACGGACCCGCGCCGACCCCGGCGAGCACTATCTCGATAGCCACGAGCAATGCCCCTGCCGTGAGCGCAAGCGCCAGTGCCGCTGCCACCAGCCGACTAAGAGTTCGCATCCGCCGTCGCCTGATATGTGCGAGACAACACGTGCCGACCAGTCACGATCGGCGACCCGCTCCGGAGCCCCCGACGAACTGGCTTACGTCCACTTCGCCGGCCAGGATCATCATCACCACGTAGCCCAGCGCTCCGAAGAACGCACAGATCAACATCCCGCCGAAGCCCACCAGCGCGGTCGCTAGGCCCAGAAACAGCCCGACAAACAAACCCACTATCTTGGGTTGCATCTACTACCTCCTCGATCGATCTCCGAAAGCACACGACGCATGAAGCTCATCCGCTACCGTTGGGGAGGTCCCCCCCGGCCGGTTCTTGGATGTCGTCGATATAGACGGACACTCGCGCGCCCCCGACAAAGGGCTGCACTGCGGATCTCACTTCCTCGGCGATCCCGGGGAGGAAGGGGCCCCACCGAGCGATCACCCGAAGCTCGATCTCGCACTCTGTGATGCGCACCCCGCGTACGCGACGCCCGGGCAAGTAAGTGGCTAACTCGGCCGACTTGCCACCCGACATTCCGGCCACGCTGGGACATGAAACGGCAGCCGCCGCGACTGCGTCAGGATCAACGTCGCTCACTGAACGCGCGGATCCTGAGGTTCTTCATTCTCGCCCTCCATGTCGCCGAGCCACACATCGTCAACCGTGATATTGACTTCCGTCACCTCGAGACCGCTTATACCCTGCACGCGCTCGA
>JACDBF010000050.1 GCA_013695055.1 Actinomycetota bacterium | reverse complement strand
TCAGCTCGTCGACCATGCGCACGGCCAGCGCGATCTCGCCGCCGAGGTCCACCGCAAGCCCGGCCTCATGCATCGATGTCCCGGGCCGGGCGACCCAGTCGTCGGCTACCTCGGCGCGGCCATACCGGGCGATCGCCTCTCGCCACAGCGCGAGCTGCTCTCCACGAGAGCGGAACCCTGAGATCACGCGGACGCGGCCCTTGGTCGCAGCAACCAGCTCATCTACTGCCTTCGCCAGCCGAGGATCCAGGCTCCTAGCGTCGAAAGCGAGCACGGCGGGAGCAAACGCGTCCGGATCGAGGACGGCTCGCGCCCGCGCGGTGACTCCCAGGAGCTCGACCGTCACCTGCGCAGTCGTTCCTCCTGCCCGGCAGTCACATTCAACGAGCTTCGCGTCGTTGGCCGCGGCATAGCTTCGGGCCATGGCGGCTGGATCGCCTTGCCCATACGGGCCCGACTCGACCACGGCCGCAAGCGCCGCCGCATCCGCCGCCGTTTGCGCGCGCTGCGCAAACGAAGAGGTCTTGTTGACTTCGACGATGAACCCGGCGATCAGCACAGAAAGAGCGAGGGAGATCGCGGCGACTACAACGGTCAAGGCTGCTCGATGCGCATGGTCGCTCGAGACTCGAGCTTGACCAGTCCCACGAGCTGCCCGAGGAGCGGCACCCGGGACGCGGGCTGATAGGCGAGCTCCACCGTTAGGGGAGATCCTTGAGTGCGGTAGGCGGGCTCGGGTCTAATCGACACTTCGACCGAATCGAGGCCGCTGCCCCGAGCGGCCTCTTCAACGTCCTGGTGGTCGGGGTCGACGACCGCGATGCGCGCCGCCTCGCGCGCGGCGTGCCACAGGCGGGCTTGGTCGCCGGCGATGAGGCACACCTCGACGACCGCGGCCAGCACTAAAGCGACAAGCGGTAGGCAGAGGGCCAGCTCGACCGTGGCTTGACCGGCCTGCGCGCCTGCGGGCCGCCGCCCTCCGCCTCCTACTTTCGGGTCACCCGCCGGCACGCTCCACCAGTCCCGAGAGGATCTCCTTGAACATGGAGGTAAGCGCGCCCGACTTGACGAACGCTGCGAACACTCCGACTACGAGCCCGGCAACGAGCACGAGTGAGTACTCGGCTGTGGTCTGGCCCGTCTCGTCCGCGAGGATCGACCTGATGCGCCCCAAAGAGCACCTCCTAAACGGCGATCGGTCCCATGACCGACCTGGTGCTCTTCATTTCAAGAGGTGCGTTTGGATCAGGCTGTGACGCGTCTCACGATGTCATTGATTCATGCGGAAGGTGTCGCCTTCTTCTATCCCCCACTCATCAAATGCGCCGCTGTTCACCTCGAGCGCGCCGTAGTAGGACACTTCGGGATCGTAGGTCCGGCAAGGCTCCTTCGTGCAGGGCTCCATGTCGAGAATTCGAACTATCTCGCCATCCTGATCAAAGAAGGCTATCGATAAGGGGATCAAGGTGTTCTTCATCCAGAACCCCCCTTCGCTTCCTCCGAAGAAGATGAAGACCATCCCGGAATCCGCGGGCAAGGACTCTCTGAACATCAGCCCTCTTTGCCTCTCCTCCGATGTTTCCGCCACTTCAACGTTTACAAGCACCGGCCCCTTGTCGCCCTCAATGATCGCCGTGGCGACTTCGACATCCGACGACCCCGGGGCGGCGCTGCCGCCGCCCTGGTCCGAGCCCGCGCCCGCCTCATTGCAACCCGTCAGCAGTGCTGCTAGGGAGATGACGATCATCAGGGCCCTCATCTTCATCCCCTGAGTTTCCCATCATCAAGAAAATGCGAACGAGCGCAGGAAAGGCGCGATCCCGAGAAGGAGGAACGACGGCAGCACGCAGGTGACGAGAGGAACGACCATGAGAACCGGCGATCGCCGCACGGATGCATCGAAAGCGCGCGCCGCTTCGGCTCGTCTTCGGAGAACGAGCTCATCGAGAGCGGCTGCCACGGGCAGGCCCGCGCGCTCGGCGCGGCCGACGGCGCGCGCAAGGACCAGCAGCCGGTCGTCGCCGGTGAGCTCGAGCGCCCGGGCCCAGGTACCGCCGAGCATCACGCTGCGGCGGGCGCGCTCCAGCGGCACTCGAAGGTCGGATGGAGCGTTCTCGGTGACGACTTGCATGGCCACCCTCAGCGGTGCTCCGCCGAGCAATGCGCGGGAGACGACGCGCGCGATGAACGAAATCGAGTCTTCGGCAGACGGCGGGCGAGGCACCAAGCGCGCAATCCAAATAAGACCGCAGACACCGGAGGCCAAACCCGCCACCAGCAACGCGACACCCGGACCATCGAACAATGGTGCGCGCGCGACGGGGGCCAGCGGCAGAAAGGCGAAGGGCAGTCCCGCGACGAGACGCCCAGACAAGAGCGCTCCGGCCCCCGCCGAGCGCGCCGCTCCCGCCCATGCGCATCTCTCTTCGATCGCGCCGGCAAGCGCATCGAGGTTGCACGCTATGTCCCCGCCCATCCGGCGGTGCACGCCGAGGACGCAGACAAGGGCGAGCGCGTCCTCTTCCATGCAGGCCTCAAGGCTCGCCGCTGCGCTCTCGATGCCGTCGCCCAGTCGCAGACGCCGTGCCAGGCGTTGAAGGTGCGGCACGAGCTCGACCGCCGCCTCGCTGCTCCACGACATCAGGGCTTGTCGCACGGTGAGACCGGTGCGAAGCAGCGACGCTAGAGCGCGCAGCGCCGTCGCCCGGGCCATCGAATCGATCACGTGTTGTCCATGATCGCCGTCACGCGCCGCCCTTCCTCGGTTCGTTCCAGGTGAATGACGACATCGAATGCATCTGACACCCGCCGCCTAAGAGACCCTTCAGACCCGCCCCCCTCGGCCGAGAGAGCGAGAGTCACCATGCGCTCGACGGCGTCCTCGCAAGAACGCGCGTGGATCGTGAGCATCGATCCTTCGTGGCCGGTCGACATCGCGTCGAGGGCCGCGAGCGCCTCCGGCCCCCGAACTTCGCCCACGACGATGCGGTCGGGACGCATCCTCAACGCACATCGCACGAGCTCTTGCATCGAGATCTCGCCTCGTCCCTCTACGTTTGGCATGCGCGTCATCAGCGACACGTGGTGGCGGCAACAGGGCCGGAGCTCGGCCGTCTCCTCGATCACGACGACTCGCTCGGAAGGGCAGACGATTCCCAACAAGGCATTGAGAAGCGTGGTCTTTCCGGTGCCCGTACCTCCGGCGACAACCATGGTGACGCGCGCCCG
>JACDBF010000004.1 GCA_013695055.1 Actinomycetota bacterium | reverse complement strand
GTCCGAAGGCGCGTACGTATACAAGAAGGCCAAACGCAGACAGTCTTCTTCCGACGAAGAATGAATCCCAAAGTGCGACCCATCAACGACCAGGGAATGTCCGGCCGATCATGACGTCGATCGTCGTTCGAGACGCATCGGCCATCATTCCCTTCGCCGGGAGCGGGCCGCTGCGAGCTGCGGAGATGTCCTCGACCGAGATCGTCGAACACTCCTCTTTGCTCATCGCCGACGGAAGAGTTGCCGGGATCGGCGCGCCCGAAGTAGCGGACGTCGAGTTCGACGCGACGGGTTGCACGGTCATTCCCGGTTTCGTCGACCCTCATACTCATCTTCCGTTCGTAGGGTGGCGGGGGGATGAGGACGCGGCCCGGCTTGCCGGCCGCCATTACCGGGACCTTCACAGAGAGGAGGGAGGTATCTACCGTTCGGCCCGGTTACTGGGGGACGCTCAGGACGACGAGGTGCTCGCCTTCTCCGCGACGCTGGCAGCCGGCATGCTCGCAGCAGGAACAACCACCTTCGAAACCAAGTCCGGATACGGCCTGTCGATTGCTTCCGAGCTGCGCCAGTTGCGAATCGCCGCCAGGCTGACGGCGCTCGTTCCGCAAACGGTCGTGAGCACTTGCCTTGCCGCCCACGCCGTGCCCAAGGGAAAGTCCGAAGGCGAATGGATAGGCGAGGTAGCTCAGGAGCTGCTACCTGTCACTGCCGCCGAAGGCCTTGCCTCGGCATGTGACATCTACGTCGAGTCGATTGCCTTCGCTCTCGACCACGCGGCTCGGCTCAGCGAAACGGCACGATCTCTCGGCTTGAGGATGCGCATGCACGCCGACCAGCTCGAGGACTCTCAGGCGGGCGCATTCGCAGCGCGTTGGGGTTTCGCTACCGCCGACCATCTCAATCACACATCGCTCGAGGCCGTGGAGGATCTCGCCGCCGCAGACACCGTCGCTGTGCTGTTGCCCGGCGCGACCTTCACGCTCAGGCAGAACAAGAAACCGCTGGCGCGCAACCTCATAGAGTCGGAGGCGATAGTCGCCCTCGGCACTGATCTCAATCCCGGCACCTCTCCGATTCATTCCATGCCCTTTGTCATTGCGCTCGCCTGCCGCATCTATGGCCTTCGGCCGATAGAGGCGCTGGCGGCGTCGACGGTGAACGCCGCGTACGCGTTGGGCGTGGGCGACGGGATCGGCCGTCTGGCGCCGGGAGGGCGTGGAGATGCGGCCATTCTGGATATGAAGAGCTTCGACGAGATCGCCTACCGTCCCGACCACAACCCGGTCCTGGCGGTCCTGTGCGGCGGCGAGCTGGCCCACGTCGCTCCAGACGCGAGGCACCGAGTGGCGAGCTGACGGCGACCAGCTCGAGAAGGTGCTTGTGGCCCGGGTCACAGATCGGCGGCGATCACCGTTACGATCGGCTCCGTGACCCAGGGAGAGATAGTCATCATGGGCTTCATCGCGTTTCTGTCCGCGGGCCTTGGAACCCTGTTCTGGACGCGCATGCACCGGCTCGAGGAAAGATTTTCGACCGTCGCCTCGGCGGCCGAATTCGGGGAGCTGAGGCGTGAGGTTCGTGAGGACATCGGAGTGCTCAGGAGCGAATTCGGGGAGCTGAGGCGCGTGAGGTTCGTGAGGACATCGGAGTGCTCAGGAGCGAGTTCGGGGAGCTGAGGCGCGAGGTTCGAGAAGAGATCGGCAGCCTTCGATCCGATGTCACTCAGGTCGCCTTGGCGGTCCGGGCTCATCGTCCGCGCGCCTCGGAAGGGTAGCCGCGCTAGGAGCGTGCTGAAGAACGGGTTTCACGACCGCCAATCTGATTCGAGCCGGTCAAGAGAGCGGTAGACGCCCAAATGAGGGCTGGTGCTTGTAGCCGTCGAAGTGACCGTGGCGCGACTTGCGCCCATGGCGTGCGTCGGGTCCACGACCGAGACGACCCGGTCCTTGGCCACGCCCCTGCGGATGCGGAAGTTGTCGTCGTCGTGCTCGATGTCCTGGCCCGCGACGGTGGCGAGCAGCTCGGCGGCGTCCGCAACGTCGCCGGACAGCTCTGTGCCTTCAAGGACCTCAAGCGCTCCAAGCGCGTCGCGTGTCCTGGGTCTGGACCGCAGACAGCACCGGAGTCGAATCGAGCACCCTGATCCCGCGCCTGGTGAGCAGCCCGGCTTGGGTCGCGACCTCCTTGAAGCGATCGAAGATGCGGCGCGGGTGGGTCGAGTTCCTGAGCCGCTCTCTGAAGTAGGTGAGCACGGTCGGATGAAAGCCGTAGTCCTGCAGCGATAGCCCGAGGGCGATCTTCCATCCGATGTCGCGCCGCACCCGGTCAACCGTCTCGCGGTCGCTCGTCCCCTCGAGTGACTGCAGCAGCATGACCTTGGCGAGCAGTGACGGCGGGACCGATTGCCGGCCGCGCGCCGAGTCGTAGAGGTCGGCGAAATCAGCGTCCCTGAACAGGTTTGTCGCCGAGCACCGCGCTTGCGGTGGATCGAGTCCTGGGGGATCAGGTGTCCGCATAGCTGATCCGCGTCCAGCAACTCCGTCTGATGGTCAACCGTGCCCAGCATCTGCGCCTCCGGGGAAGTGAATGACGTTGATGCCATTCTCATGAAGGCGCGCGAAACGCGAGGGTTTCGGGCTAGAAAATCAGCAAGCTCCTAGGCGATCTCTCCGATGCGGCGCTCGACTCCGGATATGAGGCCGCCCGCCGCCAGCAGGTCGCTGGCGGCCATCACGTCGGGCGACAGAGAGCGATCCTCGTCGACGTGAGCGGACACCTCTCTCACGGACGCGAGCGCCGCCCCCGTGCCTGGGGCCGCCGGCAGCCCCCTCAGATCCAGGCCCTGTGCCGAGCTCAAAGCCTCTATCGCAAGGATCAGCTCTGAGTTGGAGAGGATGCTCGCTGCCCGGCGCGCCGAGGTTGCCCCCATGCTCACGTGGTCTTCCTGGCCCGCCGACGATGGGATCGAATCGGCCGACGCCGGCCAGCACAGGCCACGGTTCTCCGACACGAGCGAGGCGGCCGTGTACT
>JACDBF010000017.1 GCA_013695055.1 Actinomycetota bacterium | reverse complement strand
AAGCCCATGTCGATCTCACTTTGGCCCGCAGTACCAACCTCATGGTGATGGATCTCGACGGGTATGCCCAAATCGCGCAACGTCAGGACCATCTCGGAACGCAGGTCTTGATAGTGGTCCATGGGTGGAACCGGGAAGTAGCCTTCTTTATAGCGCGGCTTGTATCCGAGGTTGTTGCCGCCCTCTTCAGCTCCCGAGTTCCATACGCCTTCGACTGCATCGATGTGATAAAAGCCTTCGTGCTGGTTCTGATCGAAACGAATTGAGTCGAAGATGTAGAATTCTGCTTCCGGCCCGAAGTAGGCGGTTTCAGCGATGCCTGTTCCCTTGAGGTACTGCTCGGCCTTTCTCGCCACGTAACGTGGGTCGCGCGAGTAGAACTCGCCGGTGAGAGGATCCTTAACGAACGCGTGGATGATCAGCGTTGCGTGTTGGGTAAACGGATCCATGACTGCGGTGCTGGGATCCGGGACGAGGATCATGTCGGATTCCTGGATCTCCTGAAAGCCGCGTATCGATGAGCCATCGAAGCCAACTCCTTCTTCGAACAACTCTTCGGAGACTTCATCGAATGGCACCGTGAAGTGCTGCATGAGACCTGGAAGATCCGAGAAACGAATATCGAGAAAACGGGCCTCGTTGTCACGGCCCAGTTTCAAGACGTCTGACGGGCTGGCTGGCATGGGTCCTCCGAAGGATCGGCGCTTGAGCAAGAGCTAAGGTACTCGTCCGCCGTTTCGCGGTCGTTTCTCGGGTGTTACGCGCGCGTTACGGTGGCCCGGTAGCGGCCCGGGGGGGTGTTCTTCATCCGAGCCGCGTTCACGGCTTTCTGGTAGAAGGACCCAATGAAGGAAGCACTCTCAGCGACCGGCCGGACGACCGCTTCGCTGGTCGCGGTCTCGCTCGCCATCTGCCTGCTTTTCTCGACCACGCGCGCTCGAGCTGAGGAGGGGCCTTCGCCGGTCGCCACCCCATCGCCGTCCGGCGTGGCAAATCCGACGCCTTCGGCCACTCCCACCCCAGCGCCAACACCCAGCGCGACGCCGGCGCCCTCCCCGTCTCCGGCGCCCTCCCCATCCCCGGCGCCCACCCCGTCCCCGAGCCCCAGCTTCAGCCCGAGCGTCGAGCCGGGTCTGTCGGTCGAGCTCGAGGCCGAGCCGACCCTACTGACGGTCGGCGACATAACTCGGGTCACCGCGACGGTGCGCGCCGGAGAGGCTGAGATCATGGACGCGGTACTCGCTCTTGGCGTGCCGAACGCTCTGGAGCTGCTCGACGTGAGAGTCGAGGGCGGCTCCGAGATGACTCCGCCGATGGGGCCGCAGGTCGAGCTCGGGGATCTCGAATCCGGCCAGGGGGCGACGGTGGTGGCGCGGTTGGCGGCGCGAGCACCGGCCGAGGCGGCCATTCTCACTGCGGTTGTCACGGCCTCAGGCCTCGCCGACGTATCCGGTCAAGTGATGCTCGAGATTCGGGAAGAACGCCCGGCGGTGGTGCTTAGGGCGGGGGCGCGCGAGCTTCTGGTGGAGGGTGGCGACGAGGTTCACTACCAGTTGCTAGTTACGAACGAGGGCTCGTCCGGGACCGGTCCCGTTCAGGTCATCGATCTAGCTCCGGCGGAGATCGACGTCGATGTCGGAAGCCTGACGATGAACCTTCCTCCTCAGGCAGGGAGCGTCCTCTACGGAGAATTCCGGGGCGAGGAGAGCATCACCTGGGATATCCCGAGGTTGCGGGCCGGGGCGAGCGTGGAGCTCACCTGGGTAGGGCGAGCCGTCGATCCCGGCGATCTCACAGCAGTGAATCGCGCCCGAGCGGAGGTGCGGGGGACGGTCCTGTCAAGAGCTACGCACACCACCTATGTGGGCCATTTCGCGACGAGCGCGACGACCAATCCAGTCTTTGAGCCCGTGGTCGAGAGCAGGGCGATAACCCGCCCCGCGCCTGTTGAGGGCTCGGGAGCTCTTCCTGTGACGGGCGCGAGCCTGACCGCCTTCGGCGCCGTGGGATTGCTGCTCCTGTGCGCCGGCGCCGGCCTGGCTCGCCGAGCTCCGCCCGGCTGGCTGAGACGGCCGGCAGCTTCTCTGCTCGTGATTGCTGCGGTGGTCACCTCCGCATGCGTGGGCTCAGACGAGGGCACCGAGCCTCAGGTCAAAGGCCAGCGCATCGAGCGGAACGGAGGCGACGGGCCCGGTGGTTCGACCGGCCCAGAGGAAGGGGAGCCTGACGGCGGGGGCGGCGCCGGCGAGGATGAGGAGCCCCCGGGCCCGGAAAACTCGGGCCCCGATAACGCGGGCCCCGATAACGCGGGCCCGGAAAACTCGGGCCCCGATAACGCCGGCGAGGCCGATCCTGATGCCGGGGGACAAGCTCCGCCCGAGACGAGCGACGAAGCTGCATCGGCGCCCAGCGACCCGGGCGATGTGGCAGCCGAAGCCGTGGACGAAACCGGTGTGGTCAGCACGGTGGTCGTCGAGACTCTGCAGCTCGGGGATCTCCCGCTAGTCCGCCTCGGCCCGTTGCAAGGGACCAACGCCATCAGTCACGCTTACGACGCGGCCCATGACCGGCTCGCCGGTGCGGCTTCTTCGTTGACCCTCGCGAGAGCACGGCGTCCCGTCACGCTCCTGACCGCTGTGGATACTCGGGGGCCGGGGATCCGGGCAGTCCTCACCCTCCGAAACAGGACCGCGCAGGAACGCCTGCGTGTCGACGGCGTCATCGCCCTCACGGTGATGCGCGCCGGCCGCCGCATCGCTCGATTCGAATCCCGGGCCCTCCGATCCGTGCTCAGCCCCGGCGGCTCGCAGACGGTTGCTTTCTCATATGCGGTTCCGAGCGGCAATTATGAGTTGATCGCGTCCTTCGTTCCCCGACAAAAGACACCCGGAACGCGGTAAGCTACTTCCAATAGTTTCCATTCACGGGAGGCACAGGTGGACGCCATGCGCGCCCTCGAACGAGCCGTAGCCGGCCTGCCCGGCGTTCGCGGAGCGCGCGCCGAGACATCCGAGGATGGCGTCGCCAAGCTCCTAGTGCTGGTCGTCCCCGAACGAGCGAACCGGCACACCCTCGAGACGATCCAGGCATTGGCGCCCGAGACCACCGGCGCCGCGCTCGACCCGGAACGGATCGAGATACTGAGCGTCTTGTCGGCCGGAGGAGCCGAGGTCCGGCCCTCACGCCGCCGCTTGGCCTCGCTGGTCATCGAGAGAGCCGGTGAGCTCTTCACGGCCAAAGTCAGCCTCGACCTGGCCGGCGACGTGCTCGTGGGTCAAGGAACCTGCGCATGTGTGCGGCGGCTCGAGCATCGAGCGGTGGCAGAGGCCACCCTCGAGGCATCGTCGGACCTTGTCGATGCGCCGGCCGAGGTGGAGTCCGTGGACATAGTGCAGGTGGGAGAGGCTCGGATCGCGACCGTGCTCCTGCGTCGCGATCCCGGTTTGGGATTTGCGGTTGGCTCGGCGGTCGCTCGCCTCGATGACTACGACGCGATAGCGCGCGCCACTCTCGACGCCGTCAATCGTTCATTCAGCACGCCCGACGTCTAGATAGGCTTCGCTTAACTCGAAGCCGCCTTCCCGATGGGGGACGATGTTGGCGGGCCGGAGAAAAGGCCTACGAAGACTTCTTCTGCCATGTCAAGCCGAGAGCAGACATAGCAATGGTCACGAAGAACGCGGTCAACGGAAGAAGCCATATCTGCGGCTCGGACTCGCCGGCCGTCAAGTAGGTTGCCACCCAAACAGCTTCAGCGACCGTGGCTGCAGCAAAAAGGAGCCAAAGAACTCGTTCTGCTGTCCGCGAGCGTTTGGCCGCCCACCAATGAGCCGGAACGAGCACTGGCCCCAAAACAAGGGCAAGTCCTCCGACCGACATAAGG
>JACDBF010000438.1 GCA_013695055.1 Actinomycetota bacterium | reverse complement strand
GGCGAGCAGAGAGCCGTCCGCCGGCCCTCCTCCGAGCAGGATGGCTCGCCAACCCGACAGATCGACGCGGGCGTCCAGCAGGCGGCGAAGCATGGTCGGAACCAGCGAGACGAATGCGGCCCGTCGCTCGCGTGCAAAGGAAGCGGCCTCGAAACGTTCGTGTATCACCGGCTCGCTTCCTGCGACCAACGATCTGACGAGTACCTGCATACCGGCGATGTGGTCCGGCGAGAGACAGGAAAGCCAGCGCTCTCCGGGCGCGGCTGCGAGCCGCTCGAGGCTTGCCCGCGCCGAGGCGTGCAGGGCCGCGTGGGTGAGCTCCACGCCCTTGGGACGGCCGGTGGATCCCCAAGTTCTGATCACCAGGGCCACTCCGGGCTCCACCTCAACCCCGTCGTTCGACGTGGTGGCGCCCTCTGAATCCACCATCCCCCCGGGCTTCAGCTCCGAGAGCGCTCGCCGGAGCTCGGGACCGGGGAGGCGAGCATCGAGGGGAAGGACCGCCGCGCCCTTGTCCCAGAGGTCTTGGAGCTCGGCCACAAAACGGGGGCCGGGGGGAAGCACGAGGGCGACCAAGCGTCCGCTAACGTCACCCATGCCGCGGCTAGAAGCCATCGGCTGCTACGCTACCGCAACCATTCGAGTAATCACTCAGGAGCAATCACTTGCACGATTGGCAACCCTCCGGCAAGTTCGAGGACATCGTCTATGAGACGTCCGCGGGCATGGCCAAGGTCACCATCGCCCGGCCCGAGGTGAGAAACGCCTTTCGCCCCCAAACCTTGTTCGAGCTGGCCGATGCCTTCCAGCGTGCGCGCGATGACCCCTCGATCGGGGTCGTGATCCTGACCGGGAAAGGCGACAAGGCGTTCTGCTCGGGGGGCGACCAGCGCATCAGGGGCCAAGACGGCTACCGGGACGCCGAGGGGACGGGGCGCCTCAACGTCCTCGATCTTCAAGTCCAGATTCGCCGGCTCCCCAAGCCCGTGATCGCCATGGTCGCGGGCTACGCCATCGGAGGCGGCCACGTCCTCCACCTCGTGTGCGACCTCACGATCGCGGCCGAGAACGCTCGCTTCGGCCAGACGGGGCCTCTCGTCGGCTCCTTCGACGGGGGCTACGGAGCGGGGCTTCTGGCGCGCACCGTGGGCCAGAAGAAGGCGCGCGAGATCTGGTTCCTCTGCCGGCAGTACGACGCCGCCGAAGCGCTCGACATGGGCCTGGTGAACGCCGTGGTGCCGCTCGACCGCTTGGAGGAAGAGACGGTGAGGTGGTGCGAGCGCATCCTCGAGATGAGCCCCCTGGCCCTCCGATTGCTCAAGGCCGCCTTCAACGCCGAGACCGACGGCTTGGCCGGCATCCAGCAGCTCGCCGGAGACGCCACGCTCCTCTATTACATGAGCGAGGAAGCGCAAGAGGGTCGCAACGCGTATCTCGAGAAACGCAAGCCGCGCTTCGATACCTTTCCCAAGCGTCCCTGAGGACAATGAATGTCTGGGTCGAGGCCGCGCGGCCAAGGACTCTGTCGGCCGCGGTGGCTCCCGTGCTCGTCGGGACCGCGGCTTCCGGACGCTTCATCCCATCGCGCTTCGCCGCGACCATGACGGTCGCCGTCGCCATTCAAGCCGGCGTCAATTACGCGAACGACTACTTCGATGCGGCCGCCGGCGTCGATTCGCCCGCGCGCGTTGGGCCGCGGCGCGCGGTGTCGTCCGGTCTCGTCTCGCCGCTCGCCATGAAGATAGCGATGGCGTCCGCCTTTCTCGTCGCGGCGGTTGCGGGCCTGTTTCTCGCGCTCGCGATCGGGCCCGAGCTGATCGCTCTCGGCGCTCTGTGTGTCGCCGCTGCGCTCGGCTACAGCGGAGGGCCTCGACCTTATGCCTCCGAGGGCTTGGGTGAAGTCTTCGTGTTCGTTTTCTTCGGACTCGTTGCCACGGTGGGAAGCTCCTATGCCCAGGCTGAACAGGTCCTGGCCCCGGCAGTCGCGGCGGCGGTGCCGGTCGGCTTTCTCGCCACCGCGATCCTGGTCGTGAACAACCTGCGCGATCTCGTCAGCGACGCTGCGGCGGGCAAACGCACGCTGGCGGTCCGTTGGGGGTCGGAAAAAACGCGCTCTCTCTACCGGGCCCTGATCGTCTCGTCCTTTCTCCTGGCGGTGGTCGTCGTCGCCGCGGCCGGGAGCGCGTGGCCGCTCGTCTGTCTGCTGGCGCTGCCGCTGGGAGCAGCGGTGATAGGTGCGGTCGCGTCCGAGCAAAACCTCGTGCCCGCACTCGGGGCCACCGCTCGCCTTCAGGTTGCTTATGCGGGGCTGCTATCGGTGGGGTTGTGGATCTCCTAACGCGCGCCTACCGAATCCCGCTGGTCGATCCATTTCGAGGACTCCGCGCGCGCGAGGGCCTGCTCCTGCAAGGACCCGCCGGATGGGGAGAGTTCTCGCCCTTTGTCGAGTACGGCCCGGCGTTAGCGCGCTGGTGGGCCGCGGCCGCGCGAGAGGGGGCCGAAGGGGTGTGGCCGGAACCCAGACGCTCGGTCATCCCAGTAAACGTCACCGTCCCGGCGGTCACTCCAGAGCGCGCCCACAAGATCGTCACTTCGTCACGGTGCTCGACGGCCAAGGTCAAGGTGGCCGAGGGAGACGACGGCGCGCGCGTCGAGGCCGTTAGGGATGCGCTGGGGCCTGCGGGAAAGCTGCGCGTCGATGCCAACGGAGCATGGCAAGTCGACGAAGCCGAGAAAGCCATCCGAGAGCTAGATGCGTACGATCTCGAATACGTCGAGCAACCGGTCGCCAGCTTGGAAGAGATGGCGGCGCTGCGCAAGAAGGTCGACGTGCCCCTGGCAGCCGACGAATCGGTGCGACGCGCTGAAGACCCGATGCGCGTTGCGAGGCTCGAGGCTGCCGACATCGTCGTGCTCAAGGTTCAGCCGCTGGGAGGAGTGCGGCGCGCGCTCGATATCGCCGAGCGGGCAGGACTGCCCGCGGTGGTCTCCTCCGCGCTCGAGACCTCGGTGGGTATCTCCGCGGGCCTTGCCCTGGCCGCCGCGCTCGAGGATCTTCCCTACGCCTGCGGCCTCGCGACAGTCTCGCTGCTTGAGGGCGACGTCACCGGTGATCCGCTCGTCGCCGAGGACGGGTTCATACAGGCCCGCCGCCCGGCGGTCGACGAGGAAGCGCTGGCCCCCTATGTGCTCGAGGGCCGGCCGGCCGAGGCGTGGGACAGGCGACTCGCCGCCGCATTGGGGCCCGGGGCGTGAACGCGGCCACCCCTTCTCAGGCCCTTGCGCGCGTGCTGGTGGATGAGCTCGTCCGCTGCGGAATGACGGACGCCTGTCTCTCGCCCGGGTCTCGGTCGGCGCCCGTCGCCATGGCGCTCGAAGAAAACGCCGGCATACGTGTGCATGTCGTGCACGACGAACGTTCGGCTTCTTTTCTCGCGCTCGGTATCGGCAAGACGAGCCGGCGGCCGGCCGGGCTGCTGTCCACCTCGGGCACCGCCGCGGCGAACTTCCACCCGGCGGTGCTCGAAGCTCATCACGCGCGCGTCCCGTTGGTCGTGCTCACCGCGGACCGGCCGCCCGAGCTGCGTCACACCGCCGCCAACCAGACCACCTACCAGACGAAGCTCTACGGCGACGCGGTCCGGTGGTTCGTCGAGATCGGCCCGCCCGAGGACCTGCCCGGCGCGGCCGCCTACTGGCGCTCCACCGTTGCGCGCGCGTACGGAGCGGCGACCTGCTCGCCGGCAGGCCCGGTGCACCTCAACATCTCCTTTCGAGACCCGCTCGTGCCGGTGGACGGGCCGGGATGGGATCAGCCTCTCGAGGGCAGGCCCGGCGACGTGCCGTGGTGCCGTGTCGAAGATCCCGCCCACGCCCCCTCGGAACAGGTGGTCGAAGAGCTCGGCGCGCGCATCGAGGCCACCGTGCGCGGCGTGGTCGTCGTCGGCGACTGCAACATCGAGCCGGGCCCGCTTCTGGACCTGGCGGAGGCGGCCGCGTGGCCGGTGCTCGCCGAGCCGACATCCAACGCGCGCTGTGGCGAGAACGCCATCTCAACGTTCGACGCGCTCCTGCGAAACGACACTTTCGCCGCCGGCCATCGCCCCGACGTCGTGCTTCAAATT
>JACDBF010000433.1 GCA_013695055.1 Actinomycetota bacterium | reverse complement strand
TGTTCTTCTCGATCTTCCTGGTGATGCTCTATATCGCAACCGCGCGCATCGCCTACCTGTTGATTGGGACGGGATTGTTCGCCATCGGCGCGTTCATTGGTTATCAAGCCTTCAGTCACGTGCAGGTGCGCGTACAGATCTGGCTCGACGTCTTTTCGCCCAAGCTGATCTCGGACGAGGGTTATCAGCTCGCCCAATCCTTGTTCGCGCTGGCGACGGGAGGGCTCTTCGGGACGGGTCTGGGGCAGGGCCGGCCGGACCTGATCCCCGCCGCCCACACCGATTTCATCTTTTCGGTCATCGGAGAAGAGTTGGGGCTTCTTGGAACCGCCGCGATCATCCTCTGCTTCATGCTGTTGGTAGCACACGGGCTGCGGATCGCCATCAATGCCGGCAGCGACTTCGGCCAGCTCCTTGCCGCCGGGTTGATCACCAGCTTCGGAGTGCAGACCTTCATCATTCTGGCTGGAGTCACGCGCCTGCTTCCACTAACGGGAATCACCCTGCCTTTCATGTCGTACGGGGGATCGAGCCTGCTCTCCAACTTCATCTTGCTGGCATTGCTCATCCGCATCTCACACCAATCTTCCAGCGCTCCGGCCCCCGCGCACACGGCCGAGATACTTGTCGGGGGCCGGGGTTAAATGGAGGCCCAGATTCGGCGCGTCGGAGTCGCTCTCGTCATCGCCTTCCTCGCCATCTTCCTGCAGCTCAACTATGTGCAGATCTTTGCGGCTGAAGACATCGCCGGCAACAACGCAAACATTCGTTCGCTGTTGGCGGAATACTCGATCAAAAGAGGCGACATCCTGACGGTCGACTTCAAGCCCATTGCGACCAGCCAGTCGACTAACGATCGGTTCGAGTTCCTGCGCACTTATCCCGAGGGCGAGCTGTATGGGCAGATAACCGGCTACTACTCGTTGGTGTCGGGAACGCGCGGGATCGAAAGCGCGTACAACGATCAGCTGCTGGGCGAGAGCGGAGTCATCTCGATGCAGGATGTCGAGGACACATTTCTCGGATCGGGTGAACGCGGGGACGACGTCCGCCTCACAATCGATTCACGACTTCAGGAGCTTGCCCGCGAACAACTCGGTGATCAAGAGGGTTCGGTGGTAGTGCTCGACCCAGGGAATGGAGAGGTCCGGGCCATGTACAGCAACCCCACCTATGATCCGGGTCCGCTCGCTTCTCATGATTCCGACGAGATTCGCAACTATTACAGGAGCCTCAACCCAACCTCGCCGTCGAGCCCACTGTTGAGCAAGGCCTTACGCACCAGCTTCCCCCCGGGTTCGACCTTCAAAGTCGTCTCGGCGGGGGCCGCTTTGGAGTCCGGCCAGTTCACCCCCTCCTCGACCTTTCCGGATCCCGATGCAATCGACCTTCCGCTGACCGACGACACGCTGACGAACTTCACCAACACCTCTTGCACGGGAACGGGACAGATCGACCTGTTCACCGCGCTCGAGATCTCGTGTGACACGACGTTCGCGCTCATCGGACTTCGCATACACGACGAGCTCGGAAACACCGCGCAGCAATTCGGTTTCAACGACACCATCCCATTCGACCTCACTACCGAAGCCAGCACATTCCCTGACGTCCCCGACGACCAAGAGCCGCTGCGCGCGTTCGCAGGCATTGGACAAGGCGACGTTTCGGCGACTCCGATCCAGATGGCGCTCGTCGCGGCCGCAATCGCCAACGACGGAGTCGTGCCTCGCCCTCGGCTCGTGCGAGACATACGCGATCCTTCGGGTTCGATAGTCGAGGAACCCGCTCCCGAATCCATAGGGCGCGCCCTATCGTCCGCGACCGCCGCCGACCTCTCCAGGATGATGACGGCGGTGGTTCAAAGCGACTCAGGCACCGGCACCGCTGCACGCATCGAAGGCGTCGAGGTCGCCGGCAAGACGGGCACCGCGCAAACCGTCGAGGGCGCGGCGCCGCACGCGTGGTTCATTGCCTTCGCTCCGGTGAGTAACCCTCAGGTCGCCGTGGCCGTCCTAGTCGAGAACGGGGGCACTCTGGGATCAGAGGCGACGGGCGGGCAAATCGCCGCGCCCATCGCCAAGGCGCTCATCGAGCGCGATCGAGAGATCAGACAATGGTAGAAGCAGCCAAGCTGTCCAACCGATACCAAATCGAGGACCGCATCGCGTCCGGGGGGATGGGCACCGTCTTTGCCGCCACCGACGAACGACTCGGGCGGCGAGTCGCGGTCAAGATGCTGAGGGGAGATCTCGCCGACGATGACCGGTTCGTCGAACGCTTCCGTCGCGAGGCGCTTGCCGTTGCCGGGCTCTCGCATCCCAATATCGCGAACGTCTATGACTACGGTGAGGATGATGACAAGCACTTCATCGTCATGGAGTTTGCAGAGGGGAGTGATCTGTCGCACATCCTCGGTGACGGCGTCCCCTTGGATCCGGAGCGTGCGACCGAAATCGCCGTGCAGGCTTGCGACGCGCTCGGGCACGCTCACGCGTCCGGCATCGTTCATCGGGATGTAAAACCCGCCAACATCATCGTGTCCGGGTATGACCGCGTGAAGGTGACCGACTTCGGCATCGCCCGGGCGGTCGGCGACGCAACCCTGACGGCGACCGGTTCCATTCTCGGGACCGCAAACTACTTGTCCCCGGAACAGGCCGCGGGGGGCAGCATCGGACCGGCATCGGATGTCTACTCGATGGGTCTCGTCCTCTACGAGATGCTCACCGGATCGACGCCCTTTTCAGGAGACACGCCGATAGCGGTCGCCATGAGTCATGTGTCGGAACAAGTGCCCGCGCCGAGCGCGCTCAACGACGACGTCCCACCCGAGCTCGACCGCATCGTGGCAACCGCCACGGCAAAAGAGCCCGGCGAACGCTACGCCGATGGCAACGAGATGGCCGCAGCTCTGGGTTATCGAGACCGAGCGCGCGCGGCGGGAGCGGCAGCGGGGGTGGGGGTGGCCGCTGCTGTGACTGCATCGGCCGCACCCACCGAGGCGATGGGCGCGGGAGGCACCAGGCAAATGACGGCAAGCGAGTGGCCCCCCGCCGGGGCCGGCGGCATGGGGCGCGCCGCCCGCATCGTGGGGCTTGCTCTCGCCGGCCTCGCGCTGCTCGCGCTGATCCTGCTGCTCGTGCAGCTCACATCCGGCGACCAGGAGCGACCCCGGACCCCTTCGGGCGCTCAGCAGCAAGATCAAGGACAGACGAATCCGGCACAAGATCCGCCCCACGCCACACCTCAGGAAAGCCCGACCGAGCAAGCGGAGCCGGAGCTCTTAGCGATCCCCTCTGAAGGCGTGGTCGGCAGCAACTTCGAGGACGCGACCGACACGCTGCAAGCGGACGGCTTTACCGTCGTCACCACACCCGATACCGACTCGGAAGAAGACCCCGGCATCGTGACCGGCACAGACCCCGAGGCAGGCACCGAAGTCGAGCCCGGCAGCGAGGTCACCCTCTTCGTCAGTACGGGCCCCCCGGAGGAAGGCGGCGAAGAGGAAAGCGGCGAAGAGTCGGCCGCTCCCGGCAACAGCGAAGGCAAGGGAAAATCCAAGGGCAAGGACAAGGACAAGGACGAAGGCGATTGAGCACCACTCGCACTTATGGCAACCGCTACGCGGTCATCGAACGCGCCGGGTCGGGCGGGATGGCGGAGGTCTATCGCGCCCGCGATGAGCTGCTCGGCCGTGAGGTCGCTCTGAAGGTCTTGAGCGAGCGTCTATCCGGCGACAACTCATTCGTCGAGCGTTTCCGGCGAGAGGCGCAGGCGGCTGCCAACCTCAGTCACCCAAACATCGTTTCCCTGTACGACTACGGGGCCGACGGCGGCACCTACTTCATCGTCATGGAGTACATCGACGGTAAGTCGTTGTCCGACATCATCAGCACGGAAGCGCCGCTCATGCCCGAAAGAGCGGCCGACATCGCCGCGGAGGCCGCCGGGGCACTCGATAGAGCCCACTCATCCGGATTGGTTCATCGCGACATAAAGCCCGGCAACATCATGATTTCGTCGGCCGGGCAAACGAAGGTGACGGACTTCGGCATCGCGCGCGCGCTGTCGCGCGATGGTGATCAGACGATGACCCAAACGGGCATGGTGATCGGCACCGCAGCGTACCTATCTCCCGAGCAAGCGCAAGGCAATCCAGTCGACGCACGTTCGGACGTGTACTCGTTGGGATGCGTGCTCCATGAGATGGTGACGGGCCGGCCGCCTTTTTCGGGCGATACTCCCTTGTCGATCGCGTACAAGCACGTGCGCGAACCTCTTGCGGCTCCTTCGACGATCAACCCCGATGTTCCCTCAGAGCTAGACGCGATCGTCATGAAAGCCATGGCCAAGAACCCCGACAATCGGTATGCCAGCGCGCTGGAGATGAAGCAAGACCTCGAGCGCTTTCTGTCGGGTCAGCGGGTACACGCGACTCCCTTGCTTGGAGACGAGACCACGGTGGCGGTCCCGGCGGCGGGGGGAACGCAGGTTCTCCATCGAACCGAAGTCGCCGAGCCGGTACCCGAGGCGAGAGAGCGCCGGCGCGGTGCGGGCTTCTGGCTGTTCCTATCGGTACTCATCCTCGCTCTGTTCGGGTTGCTGGCGTGGCTGCTGCTCAACAATCTCCTCGACGATGAGCCGACCCCGCAAGCCCAACGCGTCGAGGTTCCAAACGTTGTCGGCGACGACATCGCCGATGCCCGCTCCACCCTGGAAAGCGCGGGCTTCGAGGTGAGCGAGTCGCGCAAGTCGAGCACCCGGAACGAGGGGCAAGTCATCGAACAAGACCCTGGAGCCGGGGAGCGCGTCGAAGAGGGTTCGACCATCGAGCTCACCGTGTCGAAGGGGCGGGCCCAAGTGACGGTCCCCTTAGTCACGGGCGTGAGCGAAGAGGACGCTCGGGCCGAGCTCGAAGGAGCCGGGCTCGAGGTGGGCGAGGTGACCGACGAGTCGAGCGACGAGGTCGAGGAGGGCCTCGTGCTCTCACAAGACCCTGCAGAGGGAATGAAGGTCGACAAA
>JACDBF010000405.1 GCA_013695055.1 Actinomycetota bacterium | reverse complement strand
CGCCACAACCGGATGCGAGCGTGGCCGGCGCCGCCAGCTCCCGGGCTGAGGTCGCGGTCCAGGCCGCTCTGTCGAAAGTCGGTCGGCCGTACCAGTGGGCGGCCGCAGGCCCCGATTCATTCGACTGCTCGGGTCTCACGATGTGGGCGTGGGCGCAGGCGGGCGTGGCGCTCCCGCACAGCTCGGCCTCTCAGTACGCGGCAACGCCTCGGGTCTCGATCTCGGCCCTCCAGCCGGGAGACCTCCTCTTCGCGGGCTCCCCGATCCACCACGTGGGCCTTTACATCGGGAACGGCCGCATGGTCGAGGCCCCCTACACCGGAGCCTTCGTCCGCGTGGTGCCGGCGCTGCGGCCGGACACCGTGGGGGCGGGTCGGCCCGGTATCTAGCGCCCCGGGCGAGTCAGAATCCGCTCGGGCACGCACTTCGATCGTGGCTCGGCTCACCGTCGCTCTGCGGCCAGCTCCAGAGGCCGTGGCCGATCCGGTTGTGGCGTCGACTCGTGGCGCACTATGAACGCGACGGAAGCCACGATCACAACGGCGCCGCCGAGGGTGCCGAGGGTGATCTCCTCGGAGAGAAGGCTCCAGCCGAGAAAGACCGCCACTACGGGGTTCACATACGCGTAGGTCGAGACCTTGGACAGGGGGGCGTTTTGGAGAAGCCATGTGTAGGCCGTGAACGCGAGCAACGAGCCGACGAAGATGAGATAAACGAGGGCCAGAAGCGACGCCCTCGAGAATGAGGCCGCGTTCAGAGAGACCAGCTCGCCGCGCAGAGCGCCGGCGATCAAGAGGACGGCTCCTCCCAGGATCATCTGGATGGATGTCGAGACGAACGGGTTCTGGGGCAGCTCGAGGCGGCCGGAAGCGAACGAGCCCGAAGCCCACGACAGGGAAGCGACGAGCATGAGCCCGACGGCGAGCGCTTGGGTGCCCCCCGATGCGCCGCGCGGGACGACCAACACGGCCACTCCGGTGAAACCGGCTCCGACCCCGGCGAGAGTGCCCCAGGAGATGCGATCGCCGCTCAGCTTGCGCAAGACCACCACCCACAGCGGGATGGCCCCCAGGATCAAGGCAGCGAGCGAGGAGGTGACGTTCTGCTCGGCGACGGCCACCATGCCGTTCCCCCCAAAGAGCAGGGCGGCCCCTACCAGCGCGCAGCTCACGAGCTGGCGGCGGCTCACAGCCATGCCGTCCCGCCCCTTGCGAAAGAAGAGCCAGCCGTACATCAGCGTCCCGGCGACGACGAAGCGAACACCCATGCCGAAAAGCGGAGGCAGCGTCTCCACCGTTACCCGAATGGCGAGGTAGGTCGAGCCCCACACGAGGTAGACGATCCACAAACAGACCCATACGAGCCAGCCGGGGGCCGGGGCGCGGCGTGAGGAAACAACGGAGTCCATTGAACTGGGAACTTGGCGATCCCCGCGCCTATTCCTCCGGCGCGGCGGCTCGATAGATTCCAAAGATCAACTCCCCCGAGACGGCGTGGGCCCCTGGGCGTAACCTTCCAATCGCAAGAGAAGCTCCTTGCGAGCGGCTCCTCCCGCGTAGCCGCCCACCCCTCCGCCCCCCGGCACGACCCGGTGACACGGAATGACGATCGGCACGGGGTTTCTGCCCAATGCGGTCCCCACGGCCCGGGCCGCCCCGGGGCAGCCGATGCTCGCCGCCAGGGAGGCGTAAGTCGTCACGGTCCCTCGTGGAACGGCGGCCAGCCCCGCCAGGACGCTCCGTCCGAAAGTTGAAGGAGCCAGCGCGAGGTCGACCGGCAGCTCCAGAGCGTTCTGCTCTCCCGAGAGATAGGCCTCCAGAGCGTCCCGGGCTTCGGAGGTCGCGCCCTTGGCACGAACGATGCGCGGTCCGACTCGCAGGGCGACGTTCGCCAAGAGGGCGTCCGGGTCCTCCTCCTCGAAGCCGACCCTGCAGACGCCCTGCGGAGTTTCGATCACCAGCAACTTTCCCAACGCAGTCGTCACCGTCGCGTAATAGGCGTCGACGAGGCCATCGTCCACGGCCGCCGCCGCCACGCCCTCCAAGAATCCTTCGGTCAGCTTCACGTCATCCTCCTTCTCAGAGCGCGTAGCGCGCTCGAAACTCTCTGGCGCGCCGCGACCTCATTGCATCCCAGACGCCGCCCTATCTCCTCGTACCGCAAGTCTTCGACGAAGCGCAGCTCGAGCGTCTCCTTTAGGGCCGGCGAAAGCGGTTCGATCAGCTTTTCGAAGGGCGCAACTTCGTCTGCGAATACTTGAGCCGGCTCCGGCGAGGGGGCCGGGAGAGCGGTAGCCCGCCGTGCGCGAGCCCCAAGGTCGAACGCGGTCGTGGTCGTGACGCGATAGAGCCACGCCCGCAGATGCTCGCCATGAGCCAGCCGTGGATACGATCGCAACGCTTTGAGGAGCGCCTCCTGGACCACGTCCTCTGCGTCATCTCCCGCAAGCCTGCGCGCATGGGCCAGCAGCTCAGAGCCATGAGCCTCTACCAGGCTCCAGAACGGCGGCAGCTGCGCTTTCTTACGCGTTTTCTGTTCGATGCTCACCCCCATGTAACCGCCTCCGGACCAAGAGTGTGAGCTTTCTTCTACATTGGACCGATGGTGATGAAGGCACAACGCTCGTACGCGGAAGCGGGTCGCTGGATGCGCAACGCCCGGCCCGGGCGGATTCACCGCTTGAGATTCGCCCGGCGTTCTCTAGGGCGGGGCTTGGTGATGGGCACAGCGCTCATGGGTCTCATCGGGCTCGCCGCGCCCTCGCGGTTCGCTTCGGTGGGCAGCCGCACGCTCGGGACCGGCTGGCCGTCGCTCGTCGTCATCGGCCTCATAGCTCTATGCGCCTTGTATGCGATCGTTAGGCGAGAGCACATCAGATCGGCAATCGACCGAGGGCGCGAGCCCTTTCTCCGCCCGCTCTCGAATATCAGCGGATTCGACGGCGCTGCCGACGCGCTGGCCGCCTGTCCGGACGCGTTCAAGACGCGCTTTGCGATCGGCTGGATATGGAGGCCCCTGGCGCTCTTTGGTCTGGGAATCGTGTGCACCTTCTCGACCGCTTATTTCGTGATCGATGCGGCGCTTGCACGGTTTCGCGTGGGCTGGGGCCAACCGGCGTACGCGGCGGGCTTCCTCGTCCTCGGTCTAGTGGTCTTCGCCTTGTCGGCCGACAAGCTGTCGACCTGGCGGCTCGCCGTCAGCGTCTACAAGGAGGTGACTAGCGGCTACCGTGCCTGATCGCGCGGCGCTCGGGCAATGCCGCAGCGACCGCGTCCCACAATCGACTTGCGCCGCCGGCAAAAACGTCGTCCGCAATAAGGCCCGTCTGCTCCTCGACTTCGTTGAGCGTGCGTTTCCTCTCCCGATCCGAAAGGCCGCGACAGTTGAGCGCGATGCACGCTACGCGCGCATCCCTCACCGTTGAAGCCATCGCCTCGTACACCGCAATCATGTCGGTGAGCCGGGGGAGGGGAACGAACGGAGGCTCGTCCGTCGTCGTGCGCCCCGCTTCATGACAAAGCACGAGCGCGTGGGGAGCCGAGCCGTGCAAGAGGCCAAGAGTCACGCCGGAAAAGGCGGGATTCCAGAGACTGCCTTGTCCCTCGACCAGGAGCACGTCGGAAGAGGGATGGGTCTCGCATACGAGCCTCTCGGCCGCTCCCGCAACGAAGTCGGAGATAACGCGATCCACGGCGATGCCGCGGCCCGCTATCAAGATGCCCGTCTGGCCCGTCGCCACGAACTCGGTCGAAAAGCCGTTCGCGCTTCCCGCGGCCGCAAGCTCGAGTGACACGCTCATCTTGCCCACCGCGCAATCGCTGCCCACGGTCAGCACGGTGCGCTTCGGTATGTCGAGGCTTCGGCCTGAGAACAAGGGGATATCTGCGGGCGGTTCTCGCACATCCCAAAGGTTTACCTTGTTCGCGCGCGCGAGCTTCACTAGATCAGGGTCCTCTTTCAGGAAGCCGTGAAGCCCGTTCGCGATCTCGAGCCCGCTCTCGACCGCCTCGTTGATCCAGGTGCGCCAGTGCTCGGGCATCCAGCCGCCCGCGGTCGCGACTCCCAACAACAAAGAGGTCGGTCCGTAGGCGAGTCCCTCCTGGACGGACGAGACGATGGGCGCGTCTCGCCCCAACTCGGGTAGGACGGTGCGCAATGATGCTCCTGCGTTGTCGCGATCGAGCACGGCTGCGATATCTCCGTGCCCGTAACGGATGACTCCATGCGCGGTCTTGGCGTTGCGCCCTGTCAGGTAGCCATCCGCGAGCACCAACCAGGAGCGCTCGGTGGGGGTTGTCATTGCGACTTCTCGACGCCGAGGCCCGGGCCCAGGGGAAGTACCAGCATCCCTCTTTCATAGCCCACTCCGGGCCACGGGTCGCGCGCGAGCAGCAGGGGGCCGTCTATGTCGGCATGATCGACCAAAGAGGTCAGGTGGGCTTGAGCGGTCGCGGCAACGCCCGACTCGAGGTCGCATCCGAGCATGAGACCCAGGCCGTGTGCGCGCGCCACGGCCATGGCCTTGAAGGCCTCTCTGATCCCGCCCGTCTTTCGCAGCTTCAAGTTCACACCGTCGACGACGCCGGCGAGGGCGGCGACATCCGCGGCCGTCGAAACGTCCTCGTCGGCGAACACGGGGATGGAGGTCGCCGCGCTCACTTCTCGCAACGAATCGTGCCTGCCGGCCGCTATCGGCTGCTCGCAGAGCTCGATGTCGAACCGTTCCAGAGCCTGAAGGCGCTCGATGGCTTCCTCCGGCCCCCAGCCCTCGTTGGCATCGATTCGAAGCGTGCCTTTGAAAACGGTCCGCACCGCCCGCACAGCATCGACGTCGCCGTCGAAACCCACCTTCATCTTCAGGACGGGATGATCGGCGAGACGGCGGGCGCGCGCCACCATCTCGCGGGGGTCCGAGATCGGCAGCGTCAGAGAAGTCGGCGGGAGGCGGCGCCCGGCGACGCCCAAGAGCTGCGAAACGGAGACACTCGCGAGCTTGCCTGCGAGATCGTGCATGGCGATGTCGAGGGCGGCGCGCGCCGATCCCGCCGGGAGCAAGTGGCCGAGTCCCTCCAAATCGAAGGGTCCCGCGAGCTCTCCTAGGTCAACCGCTTCGATCTGAGCGATGACCGATTCACAGCTCTCTTGCCAGCGGCCGTCGGGACTGCTCTCCCCGATGCCCTCGCGTCCTTGAAATCCCACCCTGACGAAAACGTTGTCGGCGGCGTCCCAGGAGCCCGAGGAGATGGTGAAGCGCTCGGCCAGGGGCAAGGTGACGGCCTCGGCCCGCAGCGTCCAATTACTCGTGTCCACACCACATAATGGACGCATGAACGCCAACACTTTCAAGACCTATGTTTTGCTCGCCGGTCTGGGGGGCCTTTTGATAGTGGGCGGGCAGATTCTGGCCCCCGGCGGGAACGGCGCTCTCATCGGCCTCGTCATCGGTTTGATCTTCGTTGGAGGTTCGTACTGGTTCTCGGACAAGATCGCCGTCAAGGCTGCGCGAGCCCAACCGGTGACCGAGCAGGAAGCCCCCGATCTCTACCGGATGGTGCGGGAGCTCACGGCCGCCGCGCACATGCCCATGCCTCGCCTCTACGTCACCCCGGACATGCAACCAAACGCCTTCGCTACGGGCAGAAATGAAAACCACGCTGCGGTGGCCGTGACTCAGGGCATCATGCAGATCCTCTCGCCCGACGAGCTGCGCGGCGTGCTCGCGCATGAGCTTTCCCACGTGCGAAACAAGGACATCCTGATCGGTTCTGTGGCCGCGGCGATCGCAATGGGCATCACCTTCTCCGCTCGAATGGTGATGTGGGGCGCCATGTTCGGAGGAATGGGGGGCAGAGACGACGAGGGCAGCAACCCGCTGGGGCTTCTGGCGATGGCCATATTGGCGCCGCTCGCGGCGGGACTTCTCCAGATGGCGCTGTCGCGGTCGCGCGAGTTCGAAGCGGACCTCACTGGCGCGAGTCTGGCGGGCAACGGAGAACCGCTCGCCAGGGCGTTGGAGAAGATGCAGATCGCAACCAAAAAAGTGCCGATGCGCGTCAACCCGGCTCAGGCAAGTATGTACATCGTCAACCCGCTCAGCGGGCGCAAGGTCGCCTTCGCGCGTTTGTTCACGACGCACCCGCCGACCGAGGAGCGAATCCGGCGTCTCCGGGCCTGGCACCCGTAGCCCAGCCATCGTCCTCTCGGGCCCGCGGCCCGGGCAAACACGGGCGCACTCGAAAGACCGCCCTTACAGGAACGAGAGTTGCTCCGTCTTCTTCGGTGGGATCGCGCGTTTCGGGTCCCGCCACCTTTTCTTTCGCGCCCCCAAGGCATTCTCGGGATCGGCCGCCTGCACGAGCGCTCTCACCGTATTGCCGAGGGCGTCGCGCTTCGCTTTGGGCGCGTAAGACGAGTGGGTGTACATGGACTCGTAGTCTCCGACGAGGCCCGGGTAGCTCGACGTCAGCCAGCCCATGTACTCCTCACGCACGCCGGGCCTGAGATGCAGCAAGATGGGAGTCACGTGAGTGGCTTTAGCCTCCAAGGCGGCCTCGATGACGGCGCTCAGTTGCCCACGCCCATCGGTTATTCCGGGGAGGATGGGGGCCACCATCACGCCGCAAGGGATCCCGGAATCGTTCAGTTTCGCAACCGCCTCCATGCGCTTTCTCGGATGCGGGGTGCCGGGTTCGCTGTTGCGCCATGCGGTCTCGTCTAGCGTCCCGATCGAGAAGGCCGCAGAGACTTCGGTTCGCTCCGCCGCCGCGCACAAAAGATCGAGATCTCTCAGGATCAGGGTTCCCTTGGTGAGAATGGAGAACGCGTTGCCGTACTCGCTGAGCGCGGCGATGATCCCACGCATCAACCGGTATCGACCTTCGGCTCGCTGGTATGGATCGGTGGCGGTGCCCATTGCGATGTGCTCGCCTTTCCAGCTCCTCGAGCGAAGCTTCGCTCGCAGCAGCTCGGGCGCGTTGACCTTGACCACTATCTTGGATTCGAAGTCCCGGCCGGCGTTCATGTCCATATACGTGTGCGTTACGCGCGCAAAACAGTAAGTGCACGCATGCGAGCAGCCTCGGTAGGGATT
>JACDBF010000400.1 GCA_013695055.1 Actinomycetota bacterium | reverse complement strand
GAAGTCCTCGGGGGGAAGGGCGATGAAGCGGCCCGAGCTCGGAGAAACAATCAACCGCTCGCGGATGGTGGTCGTCTCGGGGACCACCGTAAGCGTGTCGGGAGCGATCATGGCATCAAGCATTGGCGGGAACCTCCACTGTCTCTAGGGCGCGAAACGTGCGTTGTGCAAGACCTTCGACGACCTTGCCGGGGCCTATGTCGTCGAAGCGGCGAACGCCCTGGGCATACAGCCACTCGAGCGACTCGCGAAAGCGCACTCTCGACGTGAGCTGAGCGACCAGCAGCTCGCGAATCTCTTTCACGTCGCCATAGGGGCGGGCGGTGACGTTCGAGATCACCGGCACGCGCGGCGGCTCGATCTCGACATCCTCGAGCGCGTGGCGCAACGCCCCCTCTGCGGGCGCCATCCCGGACGTGTGGAAGGGCCCTGATATCTGAAGCAGCACCGAGCGCGCGCCCTCGGCGCGAACCAGGCCCGCGGCTTCGGCGAGGGCCTCCTCGGGGCCCGCAAGGACGACCTGGCCGGGCGCGTTGTCGTTGGCTACCTCGACCCCGGAGCGGCGAGCGATATCCTCCGCGGTGGCGAGATCGAGCCCGATCACCGCCGCCATGGTGCCCGGGAAAGCCTTGCCGGCCGCCTCCATGGCCTCGGCCCTAGTCCCGACCGTCCGGAGGCCGTCTTGAAAAGAGAGGGCGCCGGCTGCGACCAGCGCGGTGTACTCGCCGAGGCTGTGGCCCGCGGCATAGCCGTGCCCGGTCCCCTGCGTGCCCGCCATTCGCAGAGAGATGATCCCGGCAACGAAGATGGCCGGTTGAGCCACTGCGGTGGGAAGAGTGGCGCCCTTCCGCCGAGCGGCGATCTCGACTCGGCGCCGCAAGTCGTAGCCGAGGACAGAGCGGGCAACAGCTAGTTCCGGAGCGTCCTTGGGCAGCGCGCCGTGCACGGCGCCGGCGGGAATCCCCTGGCCTGGAAAGAGGGCGACCTTGTTGTTCTCTCGGTCGACCGCCTCCCGGCTCGTTGCCGCGCGAGAAGCCGGCAAGCCCGTGACGATCACGCCGCTCTCCCGCGTCGCTGAAGCCTCATGACCCCATAGGCGGCGCTGGCCGCTCCGGCCACGCCCGCCAGCGAGCCCGCAAGCAGCCAGCGAGTGCGGCTCGACCCGGAAGCCGAGGTCCCATACATATGAACGGCCGAGCCGCGCCTCAAGGCCTCCAGGAGCTCGGCCGCGAACCCGGGGCGCGGCGAGTAAGAGCCAAGGGCGGTGCCTATAGCGTGGTCGAGCGAGAGAGTCATGTCGCTTCCTTTCCTTCGAGGGTCTTGCGAAGTCCGGTTCGAGCCCGGTGCAAGAGGATTCGCACGGCCCCTTGCTTGCGGCGAGTGATGGCGGCCACCTCTTCTATGGAGAAGTCCTCGAGATAACGGAGTGCGACCACCTCTCGCTGAGCGGGGGGGAGCTCCGCCACTTTCTGACGTACGAAGCTGCGCTCCTCGGTGGCGATCGCTTGACTGGCCGGAGAAGGATCAGGATCGGCGCTGTCGGGAACCTCGCTGAGGACGATCACCGATCTGGTCTTGTGCTTTCCCCAAGTCGAGATGGAGTTGTGGGCAATACGGAAGAGCCATGCCCGATAAGAGCCAGAACCCCGGTAGGTGGCGGCCGACGACAACGCCTTGAAGAAGACTTGGGCCGTGAGGTCTTCCGCGGTCGCATCATCGGGGGCCTGTGTTCGGACGAAACGATAGATCGCACATAAATGGCGCCGGTAGAGCTCGGCGAACGCGTCGAAGTCGTGCGCGGCTCGAGCGGCGAGCTCGCGGTCGCCGGACTCCGTGACGGCATCCAAATCGACGGTCTTGAGGCTCATGAAAGGTGAAACCCTCCAGTAGAGGAAATGATTGGAGAAGCGCGGATTCTAGATGTTCTGCTCCTAGAGACTTGATGACGAGCAACGGCGTTACGGGGCGCACGCGTATTTCTTCGGGGCGCCGCCTGCTCTCCGAACCAGCGGTCAAGAAACTCGGTCGCCTCCCGGTATCTATCTGAACGACGGGTCAAGTTGTGCACACCCAGAGCCGGGCTGTGCGACCATCGCAAGCGATGAGCACGATCACATCTCCGGCGCCGGCAACCATCGAAGACCCCGCAGGCTCGGAAGCTTCCAGTCTCGATAGCGTGTGGCTGGTCATCGTCTGGAACGATCCGATCAATCTCATGTCGTACGTAACGTGGGTCTTTCAGAAGCTAT
>JACDBF010000393.1 GCA_013695055.1 Actinomycetota bacterium | reverse complement strand
CGGCGAGCGGCGCGGACGCCTGAGCTCCCGTGATCGAGGCGAGCGCCGATTCGATCTCCCCCGCCACCGCGTCCGGCCTCTTGCCGTCGGTGGAGACGGTGATGTCGGCCACGCGCCCATAGAGGGCCCGGCGCTCGTCGAACAGCGCCTTGGGGTCCGAGACGGCCATCAGCGGCCGGCGAGAGTCGGCGCCGATACGTCTCATAGCGACACCGAACCCGACCTCCAGATGGACGACCGTGGCCCACTCGAGCGACGCACAGGTAGAGGGGTCACCCAAGGCGCCGCCTCCCAGCGAGAGGACGGCGTTTTCGCCATCCAGGGCCGTGACGATCACCTCTCTTTCGAGGGCCCGGAACGCCGACTCGCCACGAGCGCTGAACAGCTCGGCGATCGTCATCCCGGCCCGGCGTTCCACCGCCGAGTCCGTATCCACGAAGTAGAGGCCCAGGCGTGCGGCGAGCAAACGTCCGACGGTCGTCTTTCCGGCCCCCATGAAACCGACGAGCGCGATCATGGGCGGCGCACGGAGATCCTCGTCATGTAGCGCTCGTGGGTAGCCTCGAGGTCATCGAGCGTGTCCCCGCCGAACATCTCGAGGACCGCGTCGGCGAGCACGAGCGCCACCACCGATTCGCACACGACCCCCGCGGCCGGCACAGCACACACGTCGGTTCGCTCCTGGAAGGCTTCTGCCGGCCGTCTGGTCTCGAGATCTACCGTCCTCAGCCTCTTCTTGAGGGTGGAAAGCGGCTTCATGGCCGCCCGCACGCTCAGTCGGCCGCCCACGGTCATGCCGCCCTCGGTCCCCCCCGCTCGCGCCGTGGCTCGCGTGAGATCGCCTTCGATCTCGTCGTGCGCCGCCGAGCCCCTTCGGCGAGCAGACTCGAACCCGTCTCCCACCTCGACCCCTTTGATGGCGGGAACGGCCATGAGCGCCCCGGCGAGGCGACCGTCGATCTTGCGATCCCAGTGCACGTGGCTGCCGAGGCCGGGCGGCACGCCGAAGGCCACTACCTCGATTACTCCTCCCAGAGAGTCGCCATCCGCCGCCGCGGCCTCGATCGCCGCGACCATCGCCTCGGTCGCGGTCTCTTGGAAGCAGCGAACGGGCGAGGAATCGATGGTCCCGAGCTCACCGGGACCGGGATGGGGGCCACGCGGGTCGATCGCCGCCTCACCGATGCTCACCACATGAGAGATCAGCGAGACGCCGATGCGCTCCAATAGCGACTTGGCAAAGGTTCCCACGGCGACGCGCACCGCGGTCTCGCGCGCACTCGCTCGCTCCAGGACGTTGCGAGCATCGTCGAAGTCGTACTTCAACATGCCCGGCAGGTCCGCGTGTCCGGGCCGCGGGCGCGTAAGCGCGCGCCCGGAAGGCTTCCCCTCGGTCGCCATGATTCGCGACCACTTCTCCCACTCGCTGTTGTGAATGACTACCGCAACGGGGCTACCGAGAGTCGATCCGGCCCGCATGCCGGAAATGATCTCGAGGCGGTCTCTTTCGAACTTCATGCGGGGGCCGCGCCCGTAGCCCTGACGGCGGCGCGCCAGCTCGTCTTCGACGGCCGCTACTGAAACTTCCAGCCCCGCGGGCAGCCCTTCGATGATCCCCGCGAGCGCGCGTCCGTGAGACTCTCCGGCGGTGAGATAGCGAAGCCTGGTCATGACCCCATCCTCGCATCGGCGAGAGGCCGGGCCCCTACTTGAGGATCTCTTCGCCCTCGCAAAGGGTGAACTGGTCGTCGCCGAAGAGCAGCGTGGCGCACTGTCCCGACACCGACACCAGTTGGAAGCTCTCGGCGAAGGTCTCGCCCTCGTCGACCGTGTAGACGGTTCCGTCGATCTCGACCTGGGCGCGCGCACCGCCGTCGCCCGCCCGGAAGGTGTCGACGAGCCTCACGGAGTGACCCCCCACGTCCCCGCCGCCGTTCGTGGTGCCGCCGTCGGTCGTGCCGCCGTCCGTGGTGCTGCCGCCGTCCGTGGTGCTGCCGCCGTCCGTGGTCCCGCCGTCCGTGGTCCCGCCGTCCGTGGTGCCGCCGTCGGTGGTGCCGCCGTCGGTGGTGCCGCCGTCGGTCGTGCCACCGCTAGCGGCCGTGGCGGGTGTCTCGTCGATCAAGGGCTCGAACGGGTCCTTGGATGCGAACAGCTCGAAGGTCTCAACCGGCCCGCCCTTGCGGCCGCCCTTGTCCTTCTTTCCCGCTCCCTCCGGGCGATCGTCCGGTTGTGGCTCGAGATCGTCGGGCACCCCGCCCGGAGCCTCCGAGGTGGTCAGGGGGGATTGGCCGGCGGCCGGCTCGTCGCCGTTCCCGCGCAGCACGAAGAACCACACGAGCGCCAGCACCAGAAGCAGGGCGCCCAGGACGAGCCCAAGCTGTGCGCCGTTGACGCCGCGCCTTGCCGTGGTGGTCTCGTGGGTCTCGAAAGAGTCTTGGTTGGTCGACATAGTCCGTTCCTAAGGGGCCGGTGAGGTTGACGGGGCAGGCGCCGGGGTCGTGGTGGTCGTGGTGGTGGTCGTCCCGCCCGCGGCGCCGCCTGGGGGGAGCTCGAAGAAGATGCGCGCGGTCGTGTCGAGGTCGATCAGGGTTTCGGTCGACGTCTCTTCTTCAACAGCAGCCATGGCGAGGTTGTCTACTCTCAAGGCGCGATCGAGGTCGTACAGCCTTCTGAAAAAGTCCTGCACCGCGAAGTAGCCGCCCTTGGCGCCGATCAAAGAACGAACCTCTGCCACCTGCGCCCCCTCGGGCGGAGGCTTGGGCAGCTCGGGAGTGATCTCGACGAAGCCCACGCCCGCCTGGTTCGCGGCCTCTTGAACCTGAAAGATGAAGTTCGCCACCTGGTCGTCCTCGGGGATCAGCTCGCGGAATTTGGAGAGCTCGGCTTCGAGCTCGGGAGCGTTCTCCTGCAGCCCTTGGAGCCGCGACAGCTCGGACTGAAGCTCCTGCGTGCGGTTTTCCTCGGTGGCCACGTCGGCGCGCACCTCGCCCAACTCGCTCTGGCGGGGCCGGATGGCGAAGTAGTACATCAAGGCGACCATGGCCACGACCGCAACGATCACGAGAATGAACCTCGAGCGGCCGGTCACGGCCGGCCATCCTGGTAGCGAAGGCTTGCCGCCTTGTCGTTGAACTCGAGCGTGCTATCGAAGTCGATGGTCTCCGGAACCCCGGCCTGGGCGTCTTGCTTGGTGGCGCTGTTCAACCACACGGCCTGGAAGTCCTCGACCGTTCCGAGCCGGATCAACCACTTCCCTACTCCGGGCATGTCGAGCGACGTTCCCTG
>JACDBF010000391.1 GCA_013695055.1 Actinomycetota bacterium | reverse complement strand
AGATCGCCACGCAAGAACCGCCTCAAACGACGCGCGCCAAGCTTCGCGGCGATTTCATACGCGCCGCCAAGAGGAAACGCCGGGACTTCACCGTCGACTGGGTGCACCTCAAGCTCAACGACCAAGCCCAGCGAACGGTTCTGTGCAAGGACCCGTTCCGGTCCGAAGACGAGCGAGTAGCCAAGCTGATCTCCTCTTTGTAGTGGCCGCATTTCGCAGCGGCTCGATTCTCGCGGTGCTCGAGCAATTGGACGACCTCGTGCGCGCCGATGTCGTGCTCGACGATGGGACTCAGATTGCGGCAGCCGGATTCACCTCCATGTTGGGCCCGGTCGACGCCGGAAATCGTGTGGTCGTCAACACCACCGGGATCGAGCTCGGGCTCGGGACCGGAGGAGTGGGGTTCTTGCTGTGGAATCTCGACGGACGAGGGCCGGGCGAGCTGGGCCCGGGCCACATAGTGAAGCTCCGCTACACGCCGTGGCAGGCCAACGTGCTGGCGGCCGAGGAGCCCGATAGCCCCCACCATGCTGTCCTGGCGACTGCCGAGGACATCGCCGCCATGCCCGTCGTCGCCTGCGGACTTCACTCTCAAGTGGCCGGCGTCGCTGCGGGTATCAAGGCGGCCCGCCCCGATGCGCTCGTCGGCTACCTCATGACCGACGGGGCTTCTCTTCCCCTCCAATGGAGCGATCTCGTGCGCTCTTTGCGCGCCGAGGGCCTGGTCGACGTCACCTGCACGTCCGGGCACGCCTTTGGAGGCGACCTCGAAGCGGTCAACGTCTTCAGCGGCCTCGTCGCGCTCCGACATGCGGCCGGCTGCGACATCGCGGTCACGGCCATGGGACCGGGCGTGGTCGGGACCTCTACCGCTCTCGGCTTCAGCGCGCTGGAGCAAGGCCAGCTGCTGGATGCGGCCACCGCTCTCGGGGGCCGGGCGGTGGCGTGCTTGAGAGTCTCTTTCGCCGACGAGCGCGCTCGTCACGGGGGAATCAGCCACCACGTCCTGACCGCGCTGCGCGTCGCCGCCCGTGAGCGCGCCACGGTCGTCCTTCCCAAGCTCGGGCCGGGCGAGATCGAAAGCCTCCGTAGGCAGCTTCACGAAGCGGGAGTGGACGCGCGCCACGACATCGTCCTGGGCGACGGAGGGGCCGGCGTGGCCCTGCTCGAAGAGAAGGCGGTCACGTCCTCCTCGATGGGCAGGAGCCTTGAAGAGATCCCCGAGCTCTTTTTGGCCGCCGCGGCGGCGGGGGCGGTTGCGGCGGGGGCGTGAGCGGCGCCACACAGGGCTGTCACCCCTCCCGGTAGTGAATGCCCATGGGGACGCGCCACGGGTACTCTCGCGACATGCGGCGGATCGAGCGGCTGATCAATCTCATTGCCGCGCTCTTGGACACGACCCGGGCTCTGACCGCAGAGCAGATCAGAAGCCGCATCGCGGGTTACGACCAAGAGAGCTTCGAGGCGTTCCGGCGAGCCTTCGAGCGGGACAAAGAAGCCCTCAGGGCTATGGGCATCCCGCTGGAGCTCAGCAAGTCGGATCCTTTCGTCGATCAGGAGGACGCCTACTCCATCCCCAAGGCCCGCTACTACCTCCCTCAGCTCGATTTCGATCCCGATGAGGTCGCCGCCCTGAAGATCGCGGCGGAGATCCTTCTCGGCGCGGGGGAGCACGCCTCGGCCGCCCTGCTCAAGCTGTCGATCGATTCGCCATCGGCGCCCACCCCTGCGCCCCGTATCGTGTGGGGAGCCAATCTTGCCGCCGAGCAGCCGCTTCTGGGCCGCATGTACGCGGCCCTCATCGAGCGCCACCCCGTCACCTTTCGCTATCACACGGCCGCGGGCGAGAGCTCTCTTCGAACCGTGCGGCCCTACCGGCTCCTCCATCGCAACGGTCACTGGTACGTCGTCGGATTCGACCCCGATCGCTCCGCGATAAGGGCCTTTCGCGTGTCGCGCATCGATGCCGTCATCGACGTCGGCACGGACGACTACGAGATACCCGAGGACTTCGATGCCGGCGCGCACCTCGGGGAGGCGTGGGCGATCGGCGACGAGCCACACACGGCGACCGTTCGCTTCGACCAGACCATGCGCTGGTGGGCCGAGCAGAACATGCCCGATTGCGTGGTCAGGGAGGCTCCGGACGGCGCACTCGAGCTCGAGCTGCCCGTGGGCAACGAAGACGCCCTCATCTCGTGGGCGATCGGCTTCGGCAGCGCCGTCGAGATCATCAAGCCGGAGACCGCCCGGGCCCGGCTCGTAGAGCACATCCGGCCGCTGCTCGAGGCGGCGCCTTAGTGGCCGAGGTGGCCTCGGGCCGTCTGGGCACGCGGCTCGGGCGAATTCTCTTGCTGTTGCCCTACGCCATCAAGCACCCGGGGGTGAGCATCGGCGAGCTCTCGGAGCGCTTCGGCGTCACCACGCGGGACTTGCTCGAGGATTTCCGCCTCGTCTACCTTTGCGGCCTTCCCGGCTACGGGCCCGGAGATCTCATCGACGTCACGCTCGAGGAAGACGCCGTGTACGTGAGCATGGCCGACTACTTCGGATCGCCGCTGAGGCTCACAGCCGCCGAAGCGCTGGCCCTCTACTCGGGAGGGGCGGCGGTGGCCGCTCTTCCGGGCATGGAGGAGGCCGACGCCCTGCGCCGTGCGCTGGCGAAGCTCGGAGGTGCCTTGGGGGCCTCGGGAACCGACGGGGACGATTCGGGCATCGAGGTGAAGCTCGCGCACGGGCCGGCCGAGCACATGGAGATCCTGCAGCGAGCCCTGGGCGAAGGAAAGCGCGTCTCCCTCGAGTACTTCTCGGCCTCGCGCGGCGCTCTCACGTCCCGCGTCGCTGATCCCTGGGGCCTGGTGGCGACGCTCGGCCGCTGGTACCTGATCGCCTTCGACCATCTCAGCGAGGACGAGCGCATGTTCCGCATCGACCGCATCAAGAGCGCCGCTCTGCTCGACGAGAGGGCAAACGTGCCCGACGATTTCGACCCCGAGCGCTACAAGGCCGCGTTCGTGGAGCGTGAGAAGCAGGCGCGCCTCATCCTCGAGATCTCACCCGAGGCGAGCGGCTGGTTCCGCGAGTCCTACCCGGCTCTCGGGGCCCGGGGGCTCGCCGACGGCTGGACTCGGGTCGAGATGGCATCAGGCGGCGAGGCGTGGGCGGCGACGCTCGTTCTGAGGCTCGGTAAAGACGTTCGGTCCGTGCGCCCCGAGACCGTGATGACGGCCGCACGCACGCTGGGGGCCGCCATGGTAAGCGCACACACCTCGTAGCCGGCGGGCAGGCCGAGGCCCTGGGCGTGACGCCTCAGGACGACGTCTTTAGGCCGTTTGCTGCGCCTGCGGCCCCCGCAGGTGAACGACCTTGCGGCCAAGGGCCCGATGGGGGAGCGAGAACGAGAACGTCGAGCCTTTGCCCCAGGTCGAGTCGACCCATATTCGCCCGCCGTGCACCTTCACGAGCTGGGCGCAGAGATAGAGCCCGACGCCGGTCCCGCCCCGCTCGCGGGTCGAGGAGCTGTCTAGCTGGCGGAAGCGCTCGAAGATGTGGGGGATGTCGGATGACACCAGGCCCTCACCTTTGTCGATGACGTCCACGCGCAGCTCGTCATCCTCGCTCGTGACGCGCACGATCACCGGATCGGGGGCGCCCGAGTACTTGAGGGCGTTGGTTATCAGATGCCTGAGGATGAGGCCAACCTTGGTCTTGTCGCACGGCCACTCGAGCGATCCCGGGATGTCGAGCATGACCTCACGGTCCTGGTGATGCTGGATCAGATCGTCGGTGACCGCGTTGCACAACGAGCCGATGTCCACCTCTTCGAACTTGAGCGCCGCCTCCCGGGCCTCGATCTTGGAGACGTACAGCAGGTCTTCGATGAGCCGGGCCAGCTCCACGGACTTGGCATCGATGGTGGTAAGGGCTTCGAGCGACTCGGCGGGCGAGGCCGTTTCGATGCGATTGAGCAGCGTGCGCGCAAATCCTCTGATGATCGTCAGCGGAGTCCTGAGCTCGTGTCCGATCATGGCCACGAAATCGCGCTGCGTCTGGGCCATCTCGCGTTCGGGAGTGACGTCGTCCATTATCAGTACTCGCCCCATCGGCGCGCCCGGCACGCGCACGTCCGTGACCCGGACCTTGAAGGTGTGGGCCGGGCTGCCGGCAATGAGCTCGGTTTGGAGCTCGCCCTCCCCCGAGAGAAGCTGCTCGACCTCTTCGTTTCCGAGGGTCCCGGTGACCACTGCGCCCGCAGAGAAGGAGGCGGACACGCCAAAGAGGCCCTCCGCTGCCGGATTCAAGGCGACGATGCGGGCCCGTGAGTCGACGAGCACGATCGGGTTCGGCACGGCTTGGATGATGGATGCGAGCTCAGATTCTTTTCGCTCGATCACGGAGTAGAGCTCGGCGGCCCCGATGGCGCTGGCGCATTGCTGGCCGTAGGCCATGAGCAAGTCGCCGCGATCGGTCATGAGCTGCGGGTCGGGGGCGATTACCAGCGCGCCCCTTGTGCCCCGGCCCGTGCGAATGCCGACGGCCGCCAGGCTCTGGGGAAAGTCATGTTGCACGTAGGCTACTTCTGTGTAATCGATTGCATGTTGAACCTTAGAGTGCGACATGATGGCGCGAATAGCGGGTTTGTCGAAACCTCGAAAAACTCCACGGTCGATGGCTCCGGTGTCGGTGTCGAACAAACATACGAATCCGTCCTGAGCGCCGGCGAGTCGCGTTCCGCCGTCGAGGATGTGTCTCAGCAGCGACTCGATATCGAGAGCCCCCAGCAAACCCTTGCTGGCTTCGACGAGGGCCATGAGGTCGGAGGAGCGACGTTCGGCGCGCTCGTGCAGGCTCGTCCTGTGAATCACGCCCGCAGCCTGATCCGCAAACAGCTGGGCCACGCGCAGGTCTTCCTCGGTGAACGCGGAGGACGGCTTCGCTGTGGCGAGGTTCAACACGCCGATCACGCGCCCCTGCACGCGCAGCGGAACCACGACGCTCGAGGCGATCGAACGCGCTTTCGGAACGTAGTTCACGAACGCGTCCCGGTCTACATCGCCCAGTAGGAGCGGCTTTCCGGTCGCCAGCACGCGACCGGCAACGCTTTCTCCTACGGTGAGTCGATGACCCAGAGGCACCTCTTGAGGGAGCCCGTGTGAGGCCACCAGCGAGAGCGTCGTTCCGCCATCTTCCATCAGCATGATCGAGCCTTGCTCGGCGCCCAGCAGCCCGACGGCCACCCCGAGCATCGCGTGGATGGAGTTGGGGAGCGCGGCGGCAGAAGACGCGATGTCGTTGACTTCGAGGACGGCCTCGAGAGCCTGCTTCCATCTGTCCGGGTTGTGGGGCAGGTCCGCCGAGCGCGAGAAAAAGGGCATCCCTTGTCATCGGTCCGGCAAGCGCCCCTATTGAATGCGCAAAAGCCACTCTACGCACAAGTGACTAGAGCACTAAACCTTGTGACCCGAACGCCGATAAAGCTGGCAGGAACAAGGCTCACACTGAGAGGGTTCATGCGATGACCACCATCAAGGCGACTTGCCCAGGATGTGGAGAAGTAGATCTTACCGCCGACGACATCCTGCTGCGCATCGGCGCAACCAGAGCCGTCAACACGTATGGCTTCACTTGTCCGGACTGCGCTGACTTCATCGAGAAGCCGGCCGACGAACGAGTCGTTCGGCTGCTGTTGTCCGGCGGAGTGGTTCCCGTCCCGGTGCACGTTCCCGCCGAGGCACTCGAGATCCACACCGGCCCCCCGATCACGCACAACGATCTCCTCGAGTTTCACGAGATGTTGCAAAGGACCAACTGGTTCGAGCAGCTCGTCGGACCGCAGGGAGTCTGACCCGGGGCGGCCTCCAAGCGCCGCCTGGTAGCGAGCACGGCCCTCTAGACTGCCCACATGCCATCAATAGGACCACTAGAGATCATGATCGTCTTGGTGGTCGCTCTCATCGTGTTTGGCCCCGAAAAGCTTCCCGAGATCGCCCGCACCGTGGGACGCACCGCGAATCAGCTCAAGCGCATGGCCTCGGATGTGAAAGACGAGTTCCAGTCGGGCATCGACATGACAGACGATGACGAGCCTCGCTCCAAGAGTCCGGTAGCGGGGGCCCTTCCCACCGCCGCCACCGGTGCGGCCGGCAGTGCTTCGTCGAAAGAGGAGCGCGCTTCCAGCGGCGACAACGACGCCGTCGAGCACGACCTGGCGCGCCTCAACTCGGACGCGAAGGTCGAGGCCCCAACCACATCGAAGTCGTCGTCACTTCGGGGAAGACCTCTGGAAGATCCGAGTCCAGACGCCGATAGCACAGACCAGGATCACAACCGGTGAGCGAGGCGACGGAAACCCGTCGCCGGCGGCTGCGTCTCAGGAGGCGCAAGGAGCGCCGGAAGCGGGTCGCCATGACCGTCGTCGACCACCTGCACGAGCTGCGCTCTCGCATAATGGTCTCGCTCGTGGCCTTCGTGGTGATATCGGGCGCGGCGTTCTTCTTCTACGAGCCCCTGCTGAACTTCCTGAAGGATCCTCTCTGCCAGGTACCACGGGATCTCCTCGGCCCCCAGGGTTGCGATCTCAACTTCTTCAGGATCACGGGCGCCTTTCAGTTCCGCCTCAAGCTCACGGCGCTCGTGGGAATCGCGCTGACCTCTCCCGTGTGGCTGTACAACCTTTATGCGTTCATCGTGCCGGCGCTCACTCTCAAGGAGAAGCGCTATTCGCTGCCGTTTCTGTTCTCCTCGATCATTCTGTTCAGCATCGGCACAACTTTTGCCTATCTCACCCTCCCCAAGGGCGTCGAGTTTCTGATCGAGCTGGGTGGAGGGCTCATCCCGATACTCGGGGCCGAGGAGTACCTGAACTTCGTGGGCCTCATCCTCATCGCGTTTGGGGTCACTTTCCAGCTGCCTCTCGTGCTCATCTTTCTCGGCTTGGTGGGGGCCGTCACCGTGGAGCAGCTGCGAGCGCAGAGAAAGGTCGCTCTCGTGGCGATCTTCGTGCTCGCCGCGGTCGTCACCCCGAGCCAAGACCCCTACACCATGTCGATCATGGCGCTGCCTCTTTACGGCCTCTACGAGCTGACCATCATCATCCTCGCCCAGGTCATGAAGAGGCGAGCCGCGGCGGCCCCGAGCGGGTGACGGTCGCCCACAAGCCCGCCGTTATAGCCTTCGGCAAATGGCCCTAAAGGGAAAGAGGAAGTCACAGCAGCGGGGGAGCCAGGGGCGTCGCCGCCCGGCGGCGGCCCCGCGGCCCGTCGTTCAGCCGCGCCGTAAACCGGCGTGGTACCGGACGGGCCCGGGCCGGGCCCTCGCCGGCATCGTGGTGATCGTGCTGCTGGGCGGGATCATTGCTGCGATCGCCACCTCCCAATCAGATTCCGGAAACTCAGCAGCCGGCCAGGAGGCTCTCGACGACTACACCGGCCAGATCCGGGGCATCCTGCAGGGCATGCGTGCCTCGACGGGGGCGATGAGCACTGCGCCCTCCTCCCTAGAGGACTCGAAAGACACCGCCGCCCTGGCCGAGAACGCGACCGGCTGGACCAAGGCCCTCGAGGCCGCCGAGGCACGGATCACCGGAGGGCTGCCACCCTCCAGCGCCCGGTCGGCCAACCAGCTCTTTTTGCAATCGGTCCTGCTCTATGAGGGGGCCGCCAAGACCTACCGCACCGCCACCGAGATCGACGGCACGCCTCAGTCCAACCTGCTGGCGCGGGCGGGCGAACAGCGCGACTCCGCCAGCCAGGTGTGGCTCACAGCAACCGAGCTGCTCGATGCCGAACGGGCGGACGCCGATCTCAGACCGTCGGCGTTGCTTCCTCCGAGCCTTCCGGCTCCGACCGGCGCCCAGCCCGGCGGAGGGAACGGCTCGGGCGGAGGGAACGGCTCGGGCGGCGGGACCGAGGATCAGGGCGGCGGGGCCGAGGATCAGGGTGGCGGAGGCTCCGGCGGGAACGGCTCGGGAGCCGGTGGAGAGGCCAACGGCGGCAGCTAAACCTCGGGCCTCGTCCGCGTCCCCCGTCGAGGCGTTCGAAGCGACCTACGAATTCGAGTTCGACGCCTTCCAGCGAAGGGGTTGCAGCGCCCTGGCGGACGGCTCGTCGGTCCTCGTGGCGGCGCCGACCGGGGCCGGCAAGACGGTCGTCGGAGAGTTCGCCGCCTGGCTGGCTCGGGGGCGCGGGGGCAAGACCTTCTACACGACCCCGATAAAGGCGCTCTCCAATCAGAAGTACGGCGACTTCGTGCGCATCCACGGCTCCGCCGACGTGGGCCTTCTAACCGGGGACAACTCCGTCAACGGCGACGCTCCCATCGTCGTCATGACGACCGAAGTGCTGCGCAACATGATCTATGAAGGCTCTCGCACGCTCGATGGGCTGCGTTATGTCGTGCTCGACGAGGTTCACTACCTTCAGGATCGATATCGCGGTGGAGTGTGGGAGGAAGTGTTGATCCACCTTCCCGTGGAAGTCTTGATCGTCTCGCTCTCGGCCACGGTGTCGAACGCCGAGCAGTTCGCCGAATGGCTTCAGACCATCCGGGGCCGCACCGAGGTCATCATCGAAGATCGACGGCCCGTCGACATCCGCCACTGGTACTTCGCCGCCGACGAGCTGTTGCCCATGTTCATAAAGCGTCCGGACGGAGAGGTCGGCGCCAACCCGCTCGGACGTGACTTCGAGCGCCGCAAGTCTCACGGAGCCGAGCGGCCCCAGCGCGGAGGCAAGCGCCCGCACCGCAAGAGACCGAGGCCCCCTCTCAGAACGGATGTCATCGACCGCCTGGGGGTCGAGAACATGCTCCCTGCGATCTACTTCATATTCTCCCGGCGCGGCTGCGACGACGCGGTCAAGCAGTGCATTCGCGATGGACTCCGGCTGACTACTTCCGACGAACGACGGATCATCACCAAGCAGCTAGACGAACGGGTCATGGATCTTTCTCCCGAAGAGCTCTACGTCCTCGGCTACGAATCGTTTGCAGAGGGCTTGCGTCGGGGGATCTCTTCTCATCACGCGGGCATGATTCCGCCCTTCAAAGAAGCCGTCGAAGCGCTCTTCAACCAGGGACTCGTCAAGGTCGTGTTTGCGACCGAAACCCTCTCGTTGGGCATCAATATGCCTGCCCGAACCGTGGTGATCGAAAGTCTCATGAAGTTCACGGGCGAGAAGCACGAGCTCATAACACCCGGCCAGTACACGCAGCTCTCGGGTCGGGCCGGACGAAGGGGCATCGACGAGCTCGGACATTGCGTCGTCTTGCTGCAGCGTTACGTGGGCTTCGATGCCATCTCGCGGCTTGCCTCGACCCGGACCTATCCGTTGCAATCGTCCTTTCTGCCCTCCTACAACATGGCGGTCAATCTCGTCCGCAACTACGACCAAGCTGAAGCCGAGCACCTGATCAACTCATCGTTCGCGCAGTTTCAAGCCGACCGCGATGTCGTCCAGCTCGAGCAGACGAGAGAGCGCCTCGACGCCTACCTGTCCTCGTATCGCGAGCGCATGCATTGCGATTTGGGGGACATCGAGGAGTACGCGCGGCTGGCGCGTGAGCTTGCCGACCTCGAGCATCAAGAGGCCGGCGAGCGCGCTCGCAACAGGAGCATGTACGTCATCGGGGCCGTCAACGCATTGCAGCCGGGAGATGTAATCGACATCCCAACGGGCAAGAGGAGAGGGCGCTACGTCGTGCTCGAGGCCGTGCGGAAAAGATCGGACCGCGCGCCTCGAATACTCGCGTTGTCACAGGAGCGCTCACTAGTGCGCTTTTCGGTCTCCGACTTCGCGAGGGCTCCTCGGCCTGTTGCGGAGATGCGCTTGCCGCCCGACTTGCAGATCCGTGATGCGCGCTCTCGCCGCGCCTTGGCTCGCAGGCTGGACCGCCTCAAGGTCGATCCCGAGGCTAAAGCCACTAAGCGCATCTCTGCGGGTGTCGAAGAGCTGCGCGCAGCGATCGAAGCGCATCCTTGTCACGAGTGCCCCGAAGCAGCGCGTCACCTCCATTTCGCCGACCGTGCGGTGCGGCTGGAGCGAGAGGTTTCGAGCATCGATGGGCGCATAGGACGCCGGACTCAGACTCTCGCCCGTCGTTTCGAGCGGGTGCTAGGAGTGCTCGCTCGCTTCGGCTGCGTAGAGGGATGGTCTCTATCCGACAAAGGAGAGACGCTGGCGCGCGTTTACAACGAGGCCGATCTGTTGGTCGTCGAGGCTCTCGAGACGGGACTGCTCGACGACCTGCGCGCCCCAGACCTCGCGGCCGTCCTCTCTACGCTCGTCTACGAAGCCCGGGGGCCGGAAGTCGAGGTGACTGCCGACTGGCCGACTCGCTCCAGCGCCGGGTCATTCGTGGAGCTGATGAAGCTGTGGAGGGCAATTCACAAAGAAGAGGCTAGGGGCGGCCTCGAGCTCACCCGGGAGCCGGACCCGGGGTTCGCCTCGCGCGCCCATTCCTGGGCCTCCGATGCGAGCCTGGAAGAGGTCCTGGGGCCGGACGACGCGGCCGGAGACTTCGTGCGATCGACCAAGCAGCTCATGGATCTCTTGCGCCAGCTCGAGGACATAGCGCCGCAAGACGATCTAGCGGCCGAGCTCCGGCTGGCGGTAGACGC
>JACDBF010000343.1 GCA_013695055.1 Actinomycetota bacterium | reverse complement strand
AAACGGCGGTGACGTCCTTTCCCTCGATCTCGATCCGTCCGGACGTCGGTCGGTCGAAGCCCGCGATGAGCCGGAGCGCGGTCGTCTTGCCGCAGCCGGAAGGGCCGAGGAAGGAGACGAACTCGCCGCTCGCGACACCGAGATCGATGCCGTCGAGCGCGACCACGTCGCCGAAGCGCCGGTGGAGTTGCTTCAGCTCGAGCACCGCCATCTACTTCGCCCCTTGCGCGGCCGCAGTCGCGCGCCCGCGACCGACGGCGAGGAGGGAGAGCATCGCCGCCCAGGTGATCCCGAACGCGACGAGGGTCAGCGCCGCGGCGGCGTACGCTTTGTTCTGGTTCACGTACTGGATATGGACGGGGAACGTCTTGAACTGCGCGAGGCTCGCGATCGTGAACTCGCCCATCACGATCGCGAGCGTGAGGAACGAGCCGGCGAGGGCCGCGGCCCGGATGTTCGGCAGGATGACGCGTATGAGCGTGGTCGGCCAGCCGGCGCCCAGGCTCTGCGACGCCTCTGTGAGCGTGTGCACGTCGATCGAGCGAAACCCCGTGTCGAGTGAGAAGTACATGTACGGGAACGCGAGGATCACGTATGCAGCGGCGAGAAAGCCGTACGGCTCGGCGTAGAACCACGTCGGTGTGCCGCGATAGGTGTCGAGCAAGCCGACGACGAGGATGATCGGCGCGACGACGAACGGCACGAGCGCCAGAAACCCGATCAGCGCCCGCAGGCGTGGCAGCTTCAAGTGCACCCAGTAGACCGTCGGGACGAGCAGGGCGAGCGTGACGGCGATCGTCTCGAGCGCGACGACGAGGCTCAGCCGGATCGTCTTCCAGAACTCCGGGTCGTCGAAGACGATGCCGTAGTTCGCGAACGTGCAGCACTCGGCGGTCTGATCGTTCTTGAGGCTGAAGAGGAACGTGGCAATGAGCGGGATCAGGAAGTACGCGGCACCGACGAGCAGCCACGCGACCGCGGATGGGGCGACGAAGCGGCGGGGCGTCATCGCATCCACCTCGACGTGACCCGCTGGAGGGGGACGTACACGAGCATCATCAGGCCGAGCACGACGAACATCCCGAACGCGAGCGCCTGACCGAGGTGCGGGTCGTCGAGCACGTCGCCGGAGAGGAAGAAGCCGATCGTGATCGGCACGAGGTTGACGCCGCCGCCCGTGAGGCCGTAGGCCGTCGCGTAGGCGGCGAACGCGTTGCCGAAGAGGAGCACGATCGCGCTCAGAAGGGAGGGGAAGAGGATGGGGGCGCCGACATAGCGCCAGAACTGGAACGAGCTCGCGCCGAGGCTCGATGCCGCCTCGCGCCACTCGCGTCGCAGCCCGTCGATCGCGGGCGCGATCACGAGGATCATGAGCGGGATCTGGAAGTAGAGGTAGACCACCTCGACGCCCGTCTTCGAGAAGAGAGAGAAGCCGTGGTCGTACGGGTTGACGCCGAGCTGCTCGGTCATGAACTGCGTCACGATCCCGATCGTCCCGAGCGTCGCAATGAAGGCGAACGCCAGCGGGATCCCGGCGAAGTTCGCTGCCACCCCGGAGAACGTCGTCAGGACCCCCCGCAGCCAGCGCGGCGTGCCGTCGCGGATCGCCGAGTACGCGATCAAGAGTCCGAGGAGGGCCCCGAGCAGGGCCGTGACGAGGCTCACCTCGATGCTGTTCTCGAACGCGGTCCGGTAGGGCTCGTCGAAGAGCGTCCGCACGTTGTCGACCGTGTAGCCGCCCTCCTGCGACCGGAAGGCGCCGACGAGGACGTTCGCCGCGGGGAGGAAGAGGAAGGCGGTCGCGTAGGCGAGGAACGGCAGCACGCCGAGCCAGGCGAGCGAGAAACGCCTCTCCCGACCCACCGAGGTGGGCCGGGAGAGGTCATCCGATGGTGCCGCGACGCTCAGGTGCCTATGAGCCGACCTTCTTCGGCCAGTCGCTCGAGATGGCCGCACGGGCCTTCGTCACCTGGCCGACGTTCGCGAACCTGACCTTGGAGTACGCCACCGCGTTCGGGAGCGCGGTCAGGAGGGCTTTCGGCACAACCTTCCGCGCCACGAGGTCGGCGAAGAGGGCCGGGTGCGCGTACCCCTTGAGCCAGAGGAGCTGGCCCTGGTCGGAGTACAGGAACTCCTGCCAGAGCCGGGCCGCCCACGGGTGGGGTGCGGTCGCGTTGATGGCCTGGCAGTAGTGCGCCCCGTAGACGGCGTCCGAGGGGATCACCGTCTTGATCTTCGCGGCCGGGAAGTTCTTCCCGTAGGCGAGGTTCAGGTAGTCCCAGTCGATCGTGATGGGCGTCTGGCCCGACGCGATCGTCTGCGGGGTCGCCTGCACCGGGATGAAGTTCCCGGCGCTCTTCAGCCGCGAGAAGAACTCGATCCCCGGGTTGATGTCGCCGAGACCGCCGCCGTTGGCGATCGCGGCGGAGTAGACGCCCGCCACCGCGGAGCCCGACGAGAGCGGGCTCCCGTTCAGGGCCACCTTGTTGCGGTACTCCGGCTTGAGCAGGTCCTTCCAGCTCTGCGGGACGTTCGAGACGACCGCGGTGTTGACGCCGAACGAAACGACGCCCCAGTAGTCGCCGACCCAGAACCCGCGACCGTCCTTCATCGCCCGCGGAACCTTCCGGAACTTGCTCACGTAGTACTTCGCGTAGAGGCCCTCGTTGGCCCCGGCGATCGCGAACGTCGGGCTGACGTCGAGCACGTCCGGGGCGCGCGGGTCGCCCTTGAGCGAGCGGACCGCCTGGTTCTCCTGCGCGGACGAGGCGTCGGGATCTGCGCTCGTGATCGGGATGCCGTACTTCTTCGAGAAGGTGCTGATGACCTCGCCGTAGTTCGACCAGTCGGGAGGCAGCGCAATCACGTTGAGACGGCCTTCCTTCTTCGCCTCGGCGACGAGCTCCGAGAGCTTGATCGTGCGTCCGAGCAGGGGCGGATCCTTGAGCGCCTGCGTGCGGGCCGCAAGCGCGGTCGGCGAGAGACCGAGGATCGTGAGCCCTGCGCCTG
>JACDBF010000305.1 GCA_013695055.1 Actinomycetota bacterium | reverse complement strand
CACCTGATCGATCCTAGTGGCAGACCGCTTCTCCCCCCGTTTTCGGTGCATGGGCAGCGATCCTCTCGAGGATCGCGAGCATTGTCTTCACCGACCGCAAGGTCGGTGGCAAAGCGAGGGCGGCGGACGGCGTCCGTCGCGGGGGGACGTTAGGTCGTGCGCTGGGCGCAACCTGGCGCGGGGAAAGCCAGAGGGCGAGCTCATTCTTCGGACACGCCGCTGCATTCCACGATGCGCGCCAGATCTTGGCCGGGGAAGACCGCAGAGAAGATCTTCTCTTTGGAGCGCGCCGCGAATTCCTCCGGGACCGGGTCTGCAGCAGGCACGTTGTCACGGATCGTGTAGGTCGAGAGGAAGGACGCCACGTTTCCGGGCGACACACCGTTCTTTCTCATCTCCTGGCGGTTGGCGAAGAATGAAGTTGCCGAGGTGCGTTGGATGATTCCCTGTGAATCCTTCACGTGGTCGAAACGCCGCTGGACGTCTGCCAGAAGCTCAGGCCGGTTGATCGTCCACCCGCCCACCTCGAGCGGGGTCTGACCATGATCGGCGGTCACGGTAAGCACATAAGCGCTCTTTCCGAAACGGCCGTCCAGCCACGCGACCAGAGAACCGATCGCGTCGTCGACCGAGGCAACCATGTCTCGCGCCTCGGGCGAGATCATGTTCCACACGTGCCCGGCATGATCGGGACTCTTCAAGTGGACGTAGAGAAGATCGGTGACATCGTCTTGACCGAACCCCTCCTGTTCCACCACGGTTTCGGTGCTGCGCACGACCCAGGGAGCGAGCGCGGGAGTGCTGCCGAGCGAGATCTCGTCGAGATCGTGTCCGAGCCACCTGCCGTCGGCCCGCCCGTCGGCCCGATCTGCCTTTTCGAGCAGGTCGGCTGGCGGCGCCACGTCCGCATCAAGCGAGGCCGGAAGCGAGAACCAGCGCTTGTCGGTACCCCACTCGACCTCCTCCTCGTTTAGGAATCCGGCCGTGTCCTTGTCCCCGCCGCGCAGCTGAGCGCCGTGTCCGAGGAGGCCCAGAGGGTAGTTGCCCGACGCCATCAGCCCCACCTTGGCGGCGTTGTTGGTCGCCTGATCCCAGAGGTCGCCCAGCGTCGTCACTCGAAGGTTGAGGCCCGGGTCCACGATCGGCCCGGTGTAGTTGTCGTCGGATGAGTAGGCCCCTTGGATGGTCCCGTCGGGCGCTCTCACTGCGATAGCCGTGACGCCATGCTTACGGGGGAAGGCCCCGGTCATCATGTTGGTGTGCGAAGCCGGCGTGATCGAGGGAGAGGAGCCCACCACCGCGCCGTCGATGTTCACGCCCTGGTCGATGAGGCCTCTGAGGTTCGGCCAAACTCCGGGCCAATGGTTCAGCACATTCCAACCGCCTCCGTCGATGGACACGGTCACAATGAGCTTCAAAGGTGGACGATCGCCGGTGACTATTTCGGAGATCGCTCGCCCTTCGCGGGCCGGGAAGTGGAAGCCAAGCAGGCGCGCGTAGGTCGGTGCGAGATCGGCCAACGTCACCTGTCTGTCCGGCTGGAGGTGGCCAAGCCGGGCGATGTGGCCGGGTCCCCGAAAGATCAGAGGCACGCGCTGCAAGAAGCCGTACGGCCCCGAGTGACTGGTGTTCGTGGCCGTTCCGACGTAGTTCGGAGGATCTGGCACGACGACCAGGTCCGCCGCGCGCGAAGGGCTTGGGTCCCAGCCGTTGTCTATCCATCTCACCCACGCCTCGGGAAGCTTGCAGGCGCGCCTCAGATGCGCCTTCGACGGAAGCGATGCTGTCGGAGCAGCAGGCGACTCCGCACTCGCGGTTCTGCGACCACCGGTGGGAGGTTGGGCGGGAGCAGCCTCTTCTTCGTCGAGATTAGGGATGGCCACGACTATGGCCGCGACCGTGAGCACCATCACCCCCAGGACCAGGTACCTCATGAGCGCTTGTCCGCGCACCGAAGGACCTCCGGCGTCCACGAGTAGGGAAAAACGGTTGAGAACACCCGCTCCGAGGGTTGTGGCGGCTCATAGGAGGAGGGCGCTTCTGGGCTGGTCGCACCGGTGTCCTCGACGCGCAGATCGAGGATGTGGCGCGCCACCTCTTCAAGAGAGATGCTGTCGCCCTCGAGCCGGTGGGTGTCGAGCCAAAAGGCCCCCGGGCGTTCCGTCTGAAACATGTCCTCCGAGCTCATTTTGAACTGCTCGGCCGTGTCGGACACCACTGCGTTGATGTTGATCGGCCAGGCACCCGTCGCCTCCGCACGCGGCGTCTGGCCGTGATCGGCGGTCATGGCCAGCACCCATTTGCCCTTACCGACGTGCCCGTTCAGGAAGCCGACCAGATCACCGAGCGCCTGATCCGAGAACCGGACAGCGTCCTGGTCCTCGGGACTCAGCATGTTCCATTCATGTCCGATGAGATCGATTTGCTTGTAGTTCGTGTAGAGGAGGTCCGGGATGTCGTCTCCGCCAAAACCCTCGTGCATCATCAGAGACTTGATGAGCCGGTTCTGGTAGAGGCTGAAGACCGGCGTAAGGCGCGTCTGCTCGACGTCTTCGAGCATCTCGTGGCCCTGCCAGGTGAAATCCAATCGCCCGTCAGACAAGTCGACCGTGCGAACGTCGTCCTCGAACCCACCCACCGCTTGAAGATAGGGAGGCAGGGCGTAGTAATCGGGGTTCGTATAGAGCTTGCGGGGGAGGTCGCCCATGACGGCGAAGTCCTTGTCTCCGCCCTCGTGGGCAGAGCCGTGCCCGATCATGCCCAGGTGCCACCGCCAGCGCGCAACGCATGAGCCTGACACCGCTTGTGAGACGGATGGCCGTTGGACCCTGCGTATCTCACCCAACCCGACGATGACGAGCCCCACTGCGATGAGGAGCACCGACACCTGGAACGCGACGCGAAGGCCGTCGCTCGGCTCGGGAGCGTCTTCCATACCGACCCTCGAGCCAAGGACATATGTGGCGAGGAGCACCACGGAGCCTGCCGTCGCGACGACGGCCCCGATCCTGTCTCGTCCGGCCAACACGAGACCGATCGCGAAGATCCCGAAGCCCACAGGGATCAGGGGGAAAACGGTAAGCAGCCCGGCGATCGCCACCGCAGCCCCTGCCCTAGTCACCCAAGAGCCGACGATCGGTTGTGTGACGTTGCGTGCCGTCAGGACCAGTCCGATCGAGAGCAGCACGATCGACGTGCCGTGCACAGCGAGCGCCACGAGCCAGGGGACGGCGTCATTGACGGATGTAGGAGCGGCGCCCCAGAAGATCAAGAACGCGAACGACCCCAGGAGAAGGGACCACCCACCGATCCGGTATCCCCTCATCCGGTGAGCGTAGCAGTACGACGTTCCGTAACTTCTGAGCGGCGCATTGAGGCGCCTCGCTACCGCGGACCTTGCCGACGATGATCCGGTCCGGCCGTGTCGTGGGCCCTGCACGCGCCGGAGCGCGTGGACATTGCCGACCGCGACATCACGAGCCCAGATGCAGGGTCACCCTCACGCGTGGTCGATCCGGCTCCCCCGCTCCACGAACTCGTCGTCGGGTCCTTCATCATGACCTCCATCATTGGTCTTCATACTGGCTTTGCCACGCGGTGAAATTCCGGCCTGGTGCGCACGGCTGTTGCTGGTTGGAACGACAGCCGGAATCCTTTTCGCGAATCAAGGAGGCCAAATAGCCTTTGGAGCCGCGT
>JACDBF010000303.1 GCA_013695055.1 Actinomycetota bacterium | reverse complement strand
CGCGCGAGCGAAGGCGAGTAAAGATGTCGTCGAGACGGGTGGAAAGAGTGTCGAACATCGCGCGCTACCTAGCTCAGCAGCGCGTCGACATAGGTCTTGGGGTCGAACGGCTCGAGATCGTCGATGCTCTCGCCGATTCCTATGAGCTTGATCGGGATGTCGAAGGTGTTCTCGATCGCCAGCGCGATGCCGCCTTTGGCGCTCCCGTCCAACTTCGTCAAGACGACTCCCGTAACCCCTGTTGCAGCCGCGAACTCCCGCGCTTGCACGAGCCCGTTCTGTCCGCCGGTCGCATCTATCACCAGCAAGACCTCTTGGACTTTGCCTTCCTTCTCGATGACGCGTCGCACTTTGCCGAGCTCGTCCATAAGGGGCACCTTGGTGTGCAAGCGCCCGGCGGTGTCGACGACCAAGACGTCGATCGAGCGGGCACGCGCAAAGGCGAATGCGTCGTAGGCGACCGCGCCTGGATCTGCGCCCGGTTGGTGCTTGATCAGGTGCGCTTTGGAGCGCTCGGCCCACACCGCCAGCTGTTCGTCGGCCGCGGCTCTGAAAGTGTCCGCCGCCGCCAGTGCGACGCTCTTGTCGCGCCGCTCGAGATCGTTGGCGAGCTTGCCTATGGTGGTGGTCTTACCCGTGCCGTTGACGCCCACGACCAGCCATACGGTGACGCCCTCGGGAGCAAACGCGAGAGCTCGATCCCGCTCGAAGTCGAACAGAGAGACGAGCTCTTCGGCCACGAGCCCCCTTAGCTCCCCGGCATCCGTTATGCGCCGCTCCCGGGCCTTGGCGCGCAGGTCCTCCACGATCCGCCGGGCGGCCTCGACGCCGATGTCGGCTTGGATGAGCACGGTCTCGATGTCCTCCCAGGTGTCGTCGTCGAGCCCTCCCCCCAGGACCTCGGACAGCCGGTCGGAGAGAAAGGCCCGGCTCTTCGTCAACCGGTCTCTGAGACTGGGGCGCCTCCCCACGGAGGGAGCGGTTGCGCCAGTAGTCGCCTGAGCTTGTGTCTCTTGAACGACCACCGGTCCGCGCTGCTGAGCGGAGTCGGGGGTCGCGCTCGTCTGGTCCTCGGCGGAACGCCGCCGGTCGCGCGCTCGGAGCGCTAGTCCGGTCAGCGAAGCTACGACCGCGAGGACGACGAGAATGATTACGAGGAGTTGCGTGTCCATGACCGCAGGCTAATCGTTCGTTGTAAGGGCGAGGTCCGGCGTCAGCCCACCCCTACGGCCGGTCGGTCGGACATCCGGCGCGCGACCACCTGGGAGACTCCGTCGGCCGCCATGGTGACTCCGTAAAGCACGCCGGCGGCCTCCATCGTGCGCTTTTGGTGTGTCACGACGAGGATCTGCGCACGCTCCTCGAGCTCGGCGAGCAAGCCGATGAACCGTTGCAGGTTGATGTCGTCGAGGGCCGCCTCGACCTCGTCGAGAAGATAGAAGGGCGAGGGCCGGGCCCTGAAGATGGCAAGGAGAAAGGCGAGAGCGACCAGCGACCTCTCTCCCCCGGAGAGAAGCGACAGCTTTTTCACGCTCTTGCCCGCGGGCCTGGCCTCGATCTCTATGCCGCTCCCGAGGACATCTGCAGGATCGGTGAGGCTCAGGCGTCCGGTGCCTCCTGGGAAGAGTCGCTCGAAGACCACCTCGAACTCGCGCGCGACCTCTTCGTAGGCGATCGAGAAGACTTCGACGATGGTGTGGTCGACCTCCGCGACGATCTTCAAGAGATCTCGCTTGGAGGCGTCGAGATCGGCTATCTGAGCCACCAGGAAGGTCTCGCGTTCCTGAGCTTCCGTGAACTCCTCGGCGGCGCGCGGGTTCACCGGGCCGAGCCGGCTCATCGCACGCTCGAGCTCCCGGGCGCGGTCGCGCGCCGCGCTCTCTGCGGATGCTTCAAGCCGGTGGAACGACTCCAAATCGCGGGAGGTAAGGCCCCACTCCTCCAGAGCGCGTTCGGCGATTGCCGCGCTTCGGGCGCGCATCTCGGCGCGTCTTACCTCGACTTCGTTGCGATGTCGCTGCGCTTCCTCGAGCTCGCTCTCGAGCGTCCGCTCCCGGCCCCTGAGCCGCTCGAGCTCATCGTCTGCGGAGCGCACGCGCGCCCTCGCGGTCTCGGCCCGCCCTTGGGCATCGGCCGCCCACGTTGCCGCCCGCTTCGCGATCCACGCCGCCGTCTCCCCCGCCTTGCGCGTCCGCAGCTGCGCGCTTCGGAGCGAGTCTCTTAGGTCGGCCAGCCCCTCGAGAGCCCGCTGGGCGTCGGCGGCGCCCGCCTCGGCTTCCTCCAGCCGGAGGCGTGCGCTTAGCCTGCGTTCCTCGGCTCCGCGCGCCCCGATCTCGGCATCCCGAGCTTCGGACAACGAGGCCTCGGCCCGGGCGCGCCCCGCCTCCGCAGCGCGCTCCGCGTCGTCGAGCCGGCGGCGCGCGGGTTCACCGGGCCGAGCCGGCTCATCGCACGCTCGAGCTCCCGGGCGCGGTCGCGCGCCGCGCTCTCTGCGGATG
>JACDBF010000280.1 GCA_013695055.1 Actinomycetota bacterium | reverse complement strand
GGGTAGGGAGGCGCCGCGCCCATCCGGTCGGCCAGCAACTCGAGATCCATCCCCTCTTTGCGAACGCGTAGGTCGAAATACATGACGGCCACGAACGCGGCCGTGAAGGGAGTCGTGAGGACGCTTGCGATGGTTCCTCCCAGAGCGTTGATTATCAGGCTCAGAACGGTGTTCTCTCCGACGTCGGTGAAGGTGATACCGGTGAAGGCGACCCCGATCACGTTGCCTACGATTCCGGCCAAGATGCTCCCCAGAGCGAGGATGCCGAAGGTCGGCCACCATCGGCCTTTGACGAGCCGAAAGGAGCGAGCGAGGGCCCGGCGGCCGCGCACCTCTTCGGTGAGGAGCGCCGGGACGGCGACCGCGTACGAGACGTAGAGCCAGATGGCGACCCCCGCGGCGACGAGAAGCGTGATCACGACCAGGCCGATGGCGCCGCCTCCATCGATCCCGGCGAGCGCGAGCGGGGCGGCCGCAAGCCCGCTCACAACGAATGGTGCGAGCCACGCGCACAGTCCCAGGAACGCAACCCACAGGACCGCGCCGAGATGCTTGGCGGCGAAGCTCAAGGAGGCGCGCCACTGTGGTTTGCCTCCCAGGTAGGCATCGCCCACCGCCTTGAAGCAAGCGGCGGTCGAGAGCGTGGTGGAGATGAGAGTAAGGATTATCACCACCACCGTTCCGGCCACCAGGGGCCAGATGTCCTCCGGCCCGAAGTTGGGGAGCTGCTGGGGCGTCGGCTCGACCCCTATCTCGGGAACGAGGAAGCGAGTGTCGGGCACCGCCGAGGCGAGCACAAGAACGGTCAACGCCTGCACGGGCGCTACGACGATCGCCACCAGCCGGAACAACGTCCCGGCATTCGATCGGTAGATCTTGATGGCGACATCGAGTATCTCGCCGGCCCGAAGGGGCCGCATGTCCACGGGCTGCACGATGCGACGATAGCGCGCCCAATCGCCGGCGGGCCGTATCCCGGAACTGCGAGGGGCACTTATTCAAGCCCTTCCCCGAGGGAGTCGAATGGATGGAAGGGCCTTAGCCAAGAGGCCCTATGAGCTGATGGCGGAGAATCCAGTGGAGGACACAGACGCGGGACAAGAGAAGGCGCCGGATGCCCGGCCCGTAGAGCGGCACGCTCCGGCCGGCCGTGCGCGACCGCGGCCGGGCCGCGGTCTGCGGTCTCTCGTGAATACGCGAGCGGGGTTGATCATCTCGGTGTCGGTCGCCTTTTTGGCTATCTATGGCCTGGCTGCCGTGCGCGCCTACTCGGAGGACCGTTACCGGGGGCAGGTCGCCCTGGCCGAGATCAGCGCCGGCGTCAGCCGGCTGAATCAGCTCGAATCCAGCGTGCTGCAAGTGGCGGTCGTGGACGGTGGCGGCTCGAATCCGGGTCTAAAGCGGGCGCTCGACAGCCTGCCGGTTGACACGGCCACAACTCGCGCTGAGATCGAGGGGGACTTCTCGGAGTTTCTGGCGGGCGATCCGCCTCCCGATGTCCGTCGCGTCCTCGAGAGCCAGATCGCCCGCTATACGGACGACATCGACGTCCAGGTCGGGCTGCTTCAAGACGGAGAGTACTTTCAGGCCTATCGCTACGACCGCCAGCGCATCGACCGGGCCGCGCGCGCTCTCGATGTCTCCATAGACCGTGCGGACAACGTTTATTCGGACCTCGCCCAGCGCGCGAGCATCATCTCTCACCTCGGCACTGCGACCATAGTGATCTTCGCCGCCCTTGCGCTGGGCATCCTGCAGCGCGAACGCAACCGCTGGGCGAAAGAGATGGCGCACCGCGCGTTGCACGATCCGCTCACCGATCTCCCCAACCGGGATCTGTTAAAGGATCGCGTCGAGCACGCGCTGGCGCGCGCCGCCCGCACGGGCGAAACGCACGCGGTCCTGTTCCTCGATCTCGATAATTTCAAATGGGTCAACGACACGCTCGGCCACGACGTGGGCGATTGTGTGCTCATCGAGGTTGCCGCCCGAGTTGGGACGTGCCTGCGGCCCACCGACACCATCGCGCGGCTCGGCGGCGACGAGTTCGCCATCCTGCTGGAAGATGTAGGTGGTACGCGCGACGCGTCGATGCTCAGCGAGCGCATAACGCGCGTGCTGGATGACCCGCTGGAGATCAGGGGCAACCGGATGACGGTCAGCGCCAGCGTGGGCGTAGCGTTGTGTGGGGCGGGCGACAAGATCGAAGACATTCTGGCAAACGCGGACGTCGCGATGTACGCAGCCAAATCCGGGGGCAAGGGCATGTACGAGCTTTACGAGCCGCAGATGCGCAACGCCCTGTTGCTGAGGCTCGACATCGAGGCCGATCTGCGCAGAGCCTTGCACAGGAATGAGTTCATGCTGCACTACCAGCCGATCATCGACGTTCAGTCGGGCGCGATCGAGGGGGCCGAGGCGCTCGTGCGCTGGCTCCACCCGGTTCGCGGCCTCGTCCCTCCAAACGACTTCATTCCCCTAGCCGAGCAAACCGGCTTGATCAAGGATCTCGGCTCGTGGGTTCTGGAGGCCGCCTGCCGGCAGACGCGCGAGTGGCAGGAGAGCCATCCCGACGCCGAGGCGCTCAAGGTCGGCGTCAACCTGTCGGCGCGCCAGCTCCACGAGCCCGGTTTCATGGAAGAGATCAAGTCGGTGCTCGCGGCGACGGGCCTGACGCCTTCGACTCTCATCCTCGAGGTGACCGAGAGCATGTTGATGCGCAACACGGACGCCACGATTCAGAAGCTGTCGGAGCTGAAGGCACTCGGGGTCCGGCTCGCAGTCGATGACTTTGGGACGGGTTACTCCTCGCTCAGCTACCTAACGCGCTTCCCGATCGACATCATCAAGATCGACAGGGCCTTCGTCGAAGGCATCGAGCGGGGGGCGGAGGAATCCGCACTCGTCAAGGCCATCATCCGTATGGGCGAGAGCCTTAATCTTCAGACAGTGGCCGAAGGCATAGAGACCCAGGAGCAGCTGACCGAGCTTCGCAGGCTCGGATGTACGCAGGGTCAGGGGTTCTTCGTGGCCCGGCCTCTCGACGCAGAAGTCATGTCGATGCTGCTCGAAGACCGTGAGCGTCAGGAGACGCTGCTGCAATCCGGGCCCGAGACTTGGTCGTCGGCATCTGAGGCCGGCAAGCAGGCGATTTCCGGCTCCAGCGGTAAAGATGCCCCCAGCTCTTCGCCGACCGCGCTCGTCTGAAGCGATCGCGCGTGACGCGCGGGTCGGGCAAACTTGTCACATGCCGTGTGTGGCGTGCGGGCGCGTCCAGAACGATCCCGTAAAGGGACAATCCCCGTGGGCGCGCGGGGTCTGTGGCGGCCGGCAGATCCTGCTGTGCCCCGAATGCCAGTGCGAGCGACCCGAGTGGAAAACCGAGCTGGATTCCTGCCCCCGGTGCTCGAGCACCCGACTGTCGGTGGTCATGGGCTCGGCGGTGTGCCGCGCGTGTCATCTTGATTGGGACCAGGAGGGTTGACCGGCACGCCGGGCTAGGCTCGCACGATGCTCGAGCTAATCGATGGCCGTGCCCAGCTCGCGCCGGTGCACATTCCACGGCCCACGTCGCCGGCCGGCGCACCCGAATACCTCGATATTGCGCGGTCGATCGTCGAAGACGTGCGGGCGCGCGGCGACGCGGCGCTCTTGGACCACACCGAACGTCTCGACGGCGTTCGATTGGCGCCGGGCGAGTTGCGCGTGGAGCCGGAGACCATCCGGCAAGCCCTCAGGTCGGTCCGGCCCGAGCTCGTGGCCGCTCTCAAATTTTTGGCCGCGCGCGTTCGAGCGAGCTGTGAGCGTCAAGCTCCCGAGGAGTGGCTGGACGAGAGTCCCGACGAGCTCATCGGGGAGTTGATTAGGCCGCTGCGCCGGGCGGGAATCTATGCGCCCGGGGGCCGGGCCCCCTACCCTTCGAGCGTGATCATGGCGGCCGTCCCCGCTCAGGTGGTGGGGGTCGGGGGCCTGGCGGTCGCATCGCCACCTCGGAGGGGGGGCGATATCGCCGAGGTCGTCCTCGCCGCGTGCGCGGTCGCCGGCGTCGACGAGGTCTACCGCATGGGCGGGGCGCAGGCCATAGCGGCCTTTGCCTACGGCACCGAATCGGTACGGCCCGTCGAAAAGATCGTCGGGCCCGGCAACGTGTTCGTGACCATGGCAAAACGACTGGTGCAGGGATGGGTGGGAATAGATTCGGAGGCGGGGCCCACCGAGATCGCTATCGTGGCCGATGCCGGGGCCGACCCGGCCATCCTGGCTGCGGATCTGGTGGCTCAAGCCGAGCACGGCCCGCACGGAAGCCACGTGCTGATCACTTGGGTACCCGAGCTGGTCGACGCGGTCATCGCCGCCCTGGAGTCGCAGGTTTATTCGCACGCGCGTCCCGATGATCTCGAGAACGCGCTCATCGAAGGCGGGGCGGCCGTGCTCGTGCGGGACCTGACCCACGCGCTCGACACCGCCAATGCGTTCGCCCCGGAGCATCTGCAGCTCGACTTCGACGGCGCGG
>JACDBF010000248.1 GCA_013695055.1 Actinomycetota bacterium | reverse complement strand
TTGGGCTTTTCCGGACGGCGCAACCTCGAGCTCCTGGCGCGCACCCAGGGTATCGGCCGCGCCCGGGTGACCGAAGTGCTCGAGCTGGTGGGCCTGGCCGAGCGCGCCTCCCACCGGGTCAAGACCTACTCCCTCGGCATGCGCCAGCGGCTCGGCTTGGGGGCGGCGCTGCTGAAGGACCCCGAGGTCTTGATCCTCGACGAACCCGCGAACGGGCTCGACCCGGCCGGAATCAAGGAGATCCGGGAGCTCCTTCGCCGGCTGGGGCGAGAGGGCAGGACGGTGTTCGTATCCAGCCACATCCTCTCTGAGGTCGAGCAGATGTGTGACCACGTGGCGATTCTCTCGCGCGGTCGCTGCGTCGCGTCCGGTTCGGTCGCTGACGTCCTCTCCACCGGGCAGACGGGCCTGGTGGTCGGAGTCGAAGATCCCGCACGGGCGAACGCGCTTCTGCTCGACGCGGGGATCGGCTCGGAGATCTCGGACGGGATGGTGCGCGTCTTTTTACCTCGCCTCGAAGCCGCGCGCGTGACCAAGCTGCTGGCCGCCCACGAGCTCTACGTGAGCGAGCTCAGACCGGTGGAAACGGATCTGGAGGCGGTATTTCTCAAGCTGACGGAAGAGCCGGGCCCGGAGGCGAAGGCGTGAGGGAGACGGGCAGGCTCGCGGGCGTGGAGATCCGGCGTCTGCTCGCCCGGCGCCTATTCCGCATCCTGATCCTCCTCTGTTTACTGGGGATCGTTGCGGCCGGCACGATCACCTTCTTTCAATCCAGCAAGGATACGGGAGCAGCCGTGGCTCGAGCCCGCGTCGAGCAACGGGGGGCCGTGGAAGCCTGCATGAAAGGAGAGTTCGGCCGGCTTCCCGGCGAGGGCAAAGAAGGCTTCGACCGGCGAGCGCGCTGTGAGAAGATGGTCGGACAGTTCGGCGTAGAGGACCAGCGCTTTCGACTCTCGACTCTCACCGAGGTCTTTCTGGGAACGAGCGTCCCCGTGGCGATCCTCGCGTGGCTGCTGGCAGCGTCATTCGTCGGAGCGGAATGGCATGCGGGCACAATGACGACTCTTCTCACCTGGGAGCCGCGCCGCGTGCGGGTGCTCCTGACAAAGGCGATCGCGGCCGCCCTCGTGCTGTTCGTCACCGGGATAGTGCTGCAAGTGTTGCTAGGCCTCGCGCTCACCCCCGCGGCCGTCTTTCGAGGCTCGACATCGGGCCTCGGGGGGAGCTGGCTCGAGGAAACGGCCGGCGTCGTCGTGCGCGGTTCCCTCATCGCGACGCTTGCAGGGCTCATGGGCTTGTCGGTAGCGAGCGTCGGCCGCAACACGGCCGCGGCCTTCGGCGTCGGCTTCGGCTACTTCACGATCGTGGAAAACCTCGTGAGGGGCCTGCGCCCGCAGTGGGCTCGATGGATGGTCGGCGACAATGCCGGGCGCTTCATCCTGGCGGGCGAGCTCACCTTCCCTCCGATCGAGCGAACGACCCTCGAGGCCGGAGCGCTCATCGCCCTCTACGCTCTTGTGTTTCTGTTGATCGCCGTCGCGTTCTTCAATCGACGAGACTTGACCTGACGAGTCTCCGCAGCAGCCCCCGAATTAGAGGTCGCCAAGCTGTTCCACAAGTAAAGCGTTGCGTATGAGCGCCACGGGCTCCAGCGCTCGGCCAGAGCGGCCATCTCTTTTGGTGTCAGGGCTCGCCCCAATCTCTCGAAGGCCCTCTTTATCCCAAGATCGCCGCCGAGGAAGACGTCCGGATCGCCCAACGCGCGCATGGCGACGTAGGCCGCCGTCCACGGCCCCACACCATGCAGCTCGAGCAGACGACGGCGCGTCTCCTCGCGATCGGCCCCGTGACCGAGATCGATGTCACCAGAGGCCACCTTCGAGGCGAGGGCGCGAACAGCCCGGCGCGCATTGGGCAAGGGAACGTCGTCGAGCTCGGCCTCCGACAGCGCCTCGGCCGTCGGGAAGAGATGACTGATACCTCCCGCAGGCATGGAGAGTCGTTCGCCGTAACGCGCGACCACCCGGCCGGCGCTGGTGCGCGCCCCCGCCACGGACACGCGTTGACCGAGAATCGCTCTCACCGCAAGCTCGAAACCGTCGACGGAACCTGGGACGCGCTGCCCAGGCTCGGATCCAACGAGTGGGCCGAGCAGCTCATCGGTGCCGAGATGCTCGTCTACGGCAACAGGATCAGCATCGAGATCCAGCAGTCGCCGGCATCTCTGCACGGCGGGTGAGATGTCGCGCAGGTCACCCAGGAACAATTGACATCGAAAGTGGCCTTCGGCATCGGCCAGATCGGCGACACCCCACGAGTGCGGGAGTCGGAGCGATCGCCGATAGCTTCCGCCGGCGTAGCTCTCCACTCCCGCGATCGCCCTCGTCCCGAGAAACCCCAACAGCGACTGAGCGGACATCGGGGCCCGGTACTCCAGTCGCAAGCAAATCGAGCCAGCCGCGGAGACCGGCTCCCCCGCCCCATGTCGAGTGGGTGACAGGTGGCGCATAGCGCCATTCACGGCCCACTCGGCAGGGCCGTGCACTCATTCACCAGCTCCTCGAGCGAGTGCAGGCTCGCCTGCAATTCGTCCGGCCCCGTTCCCACTCTGCCGAGAATCATCGCGATTCTCCGTCCGAAGCCCTCCGGGCGGAGGGGAAGAGAATCCACCAAAGATACCGATGCCTTCTCGTTGGTCCAATAACGCTCGTTCAAACCGAACAGAGCCTGGACCATGCAGGCGACCGCGCGAAATGCAGACCCGGCCACGTGGTGCACATCTCCCCGCGCGGCAGACTTAGACGCAGCATCGAGCAAGGAACGAGACTCCCATAATCCGGCCACCAGGGCGCTCCGAAGAGCACGCGGATAAGGATACGTGCGCGCCTTGAGACCCGCCAATGCGCCGCGACGATCTTGTAGCACGCGGCAGAGGTGCACCTCGGCCGCGTAGATCTGCGTGGAAAACCCGGCCGGGTGACCGACCTGGAAATGGGTGGCGATGCGTCCCGCGCGACAGTCATCGATCGCTTCGGCAACGCGTTCAAGATCACGAAAGAGCAAGTCGATGCGCCGGCCATCCACCTCGATCCAGGCTCCGCCGTTGACCCACGGTCCCCACTCGTCCAAGTCGGTAACAGCTTCCCGACGACCATGGTCGTCGATCTCGGCAACGATTCCGCGCAGAGACTGGAGGTCCGGAGGATTTCCGGGCCTGTAGTAGAGACCGAGGTCGATGTCGGACCGGGCATCGGCCGTTCCACTCGCGTGGGAGCCTCCGAGCGCGACAGACTCAATCCCGGGGCAGACAAAGAGCCGTTCGCTTAGGCGAAGCGCAAGAGTCTCGTCATCCATCTTTATCTCGTCGGCTCCGAGTCAGGTCCCCCGCCGCCGTTCAGTTCCACCCCGCCCGATCCAAGACCTCCATCGCCGCCAGTCGGATCGACCGATCGTTCACCACCGTCACCTCTTCGATACCTTTGCCTTCACTCGAGTGGACCTGCAGGTTCGCCCGGCGCAAGTCGTCTTGTCTACCGTTTGTGACGTTGGCGCTCAATCTTCTCTTGATCTCCTCTAGAGGAGCGGT
>JACDBF010000063.1 GCA_013695055.1 Actinomycetota bacterium | reverse complement strand
ATGCCTTGCGGCCCGGCGACACGCGATACCCGGCCGACCACGAGTCAAGCATCAGGTCGGGGCCCAGCCCAAGCGCAGGACCGCTGTAGATCTCGTCGCGCCGGTGGGCTGCGGCGAACAGCGGCTCCCCGGTACGATGATCGGTCAGCGCCAAGACCTCCGAGGCGATCTCGTCGGTCAACTCGGCCGCCTCCTCGGGCGCGACTGTCCCCGCGAGCTCGCGACCTTCGAGGTTCAGCCACAGATCGCTGTGGACTCCACAAAACGCTTGCGTCTTGGCCCACTCGAAGGGCCCAAGCTGACTCTCGAGAGTCGCTGCGAACGCGTTCCGGGCGAGGCCCGGGGCGATCCTGCGACCCATCCGGCGCACGGGCGGTGGAAACGCCCAAGCAGCCCGCGCCAGCGGGGATCGTCGGCCGCGGCCGTACGTTGCCCGGCCCCCGCCGACGAGCCATGCGCCCAAATTGACGTCACCCTTTAACGTCCCGGCCCCGTGGTCGCTCACGACTACGAGGTCGGCGTCCGGAAACGCCTCCGCAACGGCTTCGGTCGCCCGGTCCATCGCCTCGTAGACCGAGTCCACCGCCGAGGCGAGAGGGTGAGACGTGCCTCTGAGCTTCCAAAAGAAGTGCTGGGCGCGGTCCACGTGGGGCCATACGGCCACGGCGCAGTCCGCGCCGCTCTCTCGGATGGCCCACGGCAAGGCTTCCGCTTGTACCGCGAGGCCGCGCACGAGATCGTCGAGAAAGGACTCGAGCGAGCCGTGAGGCGCCCGATCGAGGAGGTCGTCCACGTCGTAGCGGTCCTCGAGCATCTCTTGGAAGTCACGCGGCTCGCAAAAGCGCGCGCCGGGCGGCGCACCGTAACCAGAAACCATCACGCCCTCGATGGCCGACGGCGGAAAAGCCATGGGGACGTTCCACACCAAAAAGCGAACGCCGGGAGAGAGCTCCCACAGCGCGGGGGCCTGGCGGTCGCGCGCCGAGAAGTAGCGGCACGCGTACGCGCCGGGGGCGCGGTACCAGGAACCGAAGATGCCGTGGGCTCCCGGGTTTCTGCCCGTGAACGCCGACGTCCAAGCGCAGTCGGTCATCGGGGGCCAGGTGGAGCGAAGGGGGGCTCGAAATCCACCATCGCACAGCGCTTTCAGCGCAGGCAGCCGGCCCTGCTGCATCAACGGCTCGGCTACATCGAAGGTGGCCGAGTCCCACCCGAGAACGATGAGCCGCACGCCCATCGCCCGGCTAACCTCCGAGCGGTTCGGTAACGCCCTTGCGATTAGGGGCGCGATCGAAACACGTTCGTTTGCAGCTTGGTCCGGTGATAATCGTCTGCGCGTACCACTTGTAGGAGTCTCGATTCGTGCCGAATCTCATTCTCCCGAGCGGAACGCGCACCTTTGCGCTTCGTTTGTCGGATCGCCACGTCTCCAAGAAGGACACGCGATAGTCGGACTTGGAAACTCTGTCCCGCCACAGAGTGCCCTGCATCCGGTTTCCGGTCGAACGAAGCAGTGCGTAGTAGTCGTATCGCTCGTCGCCAAAGGTATCGTAGTAAACGAGCAGGAAGCCTTTGTCCCTAATGGCTTTGGGGGTCCAAGAATTGTAGGTCTTCAAGTTCCAGATTCTCGGGGCCCCATACACCGTAGCGGCTCGCAGGTCGAGCAAGCCATCCACGTCGTTCGCATCGCGCACCTTCTTGTGTGCGGCGAAAGCGGGTGCGCTGATTAGCAGCAGGCACACCGTCAGCGCGACGGTTTTCTTGATCATCCAGAACCCTTCTTGCCGAAGAGAACACGTGCGTGTTTGAGCATCCAGGCCCCCAATCCAGCGCCGACGACAATGAGGGCGGCGGGAAGAGTCTCGAAATCCTCCGGCGGGCCCCCGGCGACGACACTTCCCTTCAATCCGGAAACGAGCACTACGGCACAAAGGAGCATCAATACCCAGTTGCGAAGGAGCATTAGACGAAAGTCGCGGCCGCGCGATCCGCCGAAACATCCGCACGGAAGTCTGTCGCCTTGCAGAGACCGCGCTCGCAGGATCGCGAGGCAATAAGCCGCCAGCAGGGCGAGGGCCATAGCTGCTCCCAGCTCGGCGGTGGTCACCAACAACAGCACGACGACGGCTTCAACGGCCGGAGCCAGCACCGCTATGGTTCGCTCGGCGGGCCCGAACCCGTAGCCCGCAAGGGTCGTACGCCAGCCCTGCCACGACAGCGTCTTGGCGAGAGCCGACCACGCGAACGCAAGCGCGAGCAGGACGGCCGCAAACCGGGCTAGAGCGAGTGTCATCTGAATGCGATGGTAGTACGGCGTCGCTGGATAAGGGTGGTGGAAAACAGAGCGGGAAGCCTGGGCCGGGATAGCCTTTTCCCATCCCCGAGATCAGAAAGGACGATCGAGCGACTTGCAGAGTTGGTGGCTGGCTTCATACGTGGTGCTGTGGGTGCTGGTCGTCGCGCTGTGCGTAGTGGTCGTGGCCTTGGCGCGACAGATCGGCACCCTGCATCTGAGGCTCGGGCCTCGCGGCGCGCTCGAGATCGATTCCGAGGGGCCACCGATAGGCGAGGCCGCCGGCCCTCTCGAGCTGGCCGCCATCGACGACCGCCGCGTCACGATCGGACGGCGCGGCGAAGCAGAGCTTCTGATGTTCGTGTCGCCCGGATGCCACGTTTGCGAGCAGGTTCTGCCGTCGGTCGATGCGGTCGCGTCGGCCGGCCGCTTGGCGCCTTACGTGTTGACCGATGTCGACAAAGAAGAGACCGCGCTGGCTTTCGGGGGGCGTGATCTGCGTGCGCCGGTTGTCCCGGGCCTCGAAGCTGCTCAGAGATACGAGGTGCCCGGCACTCCATACGTCATCGTGCTAGATGACTACGGGGTGGTGAGAGCCAAAGGCACGGTCAACAACCTGGAGCAGGTGGAAGGACTCGTGGATGCCGCGCGGAGGCGAACGAACGGCCACCCGCCCCATGGTCGCTCGACGGAGGTGAGCTGATGTTCGAAACAACGACCGAGCGGGCGGCGGTTGGTCTCGCGGAGAGGACGAGCCGCCGATCCTTTCTGGGCCGCGTCGGATGCGGTGTTGTCGCGCTCGTCGGAGGCCCCTTGGTGGCGGTGGCGCTAAGCCCCAACCGGGCCGAGGCGTATCACGTGTGCGGGCACACCTACACGACCAACTCCTGCCCGCACCCGTTCGGTATCTACGCGCGCGTCGACAAGTACGGCTTTCCCCTACACCCCAAGTACGGCTACCCCGTCGACGACAAAGGCGACATCTACGCGTCACGCAAGCAGACGAGGCGAAAGATCTGTCAGGAGGTCGTCCCCGATATCTATCCCTACACCGGCGCGCCCCGTTACGGGGGCGGTTGGTCGCGTTGCTGTGGGGGCCGGATACGGCGCATCTACGACTGCTGCTCTTACTCTCGCATCCGCATCAACGGTGATGGATCGGTCGCCGGCTACTGCCACGGCGGTCGCAGCGTCTTCTGCATCACCTACCGCGACACGAATACCTCCTGTTGACCGAGAGCGTGATCGGCGCGGCCGTCGCCGCCTCGGTGGTTGCGGGGCTCTCGACCATGTTCGATCCGTGAGGGCAGTCGATGGTCGAGACCATCTCCCCCGCCGTGCACGGGGGCCGAAAGCCCGCTTACTGGATGTCCGTGCTCCTGCACACGATCGGCGCCGTGGCTGCCGCGGCGGCGGTCGGCT
>JACDBF010000240.1 GCA_013695055.1 Actinomycetota bacterium | reverse complement strand
CTCACGAACAGACGCTCGGCGATCTCCGCGTTCGACAGCCCCTCGCCTACGAGTGCCATGACTTCCCGCTCGCGTTCGGTCAGCGCCGTGAGCGCGGCATTGCTTCGCGGCTCCTTGGCGTGGTGGGCAAACTCAGCGACCAGCCGCCGGGTAACGCCCGGGGACAGGAGTGCGTCTCCTCTTGCTACGGCTCGCACACCACGGATGAGCTCCGCCGGCTCGGTGTTCTTTACGAGGAAGCCGCTCGCTCCAATTCGAAGTGCTTCGAACACATATTCGTCGAGATCGAAAGTCGTAAGGATGATCACCTTGACCGCGCGCAGAGACTCGTCGGACGTGACCCGCTTCGTAGCCTCGAGCCCATCGAGCCCAGGCATCCGGATGTCCATCAGAATCACATCGGGCCTGAGCTCCCGAGCCAACCGGATGGCTGCCTCACCGTCGTCGGCCTCGCCGACTACCTCGATGTCGACTTGAGCGTCGAGCAACGCTCGGAAGCCGCCGCGCACCAGAGCCTGGTCGTCCACGATCAATACGTTGATCACTGCGAGTCCTCACGGATATGAGCTTCATAGGGGAGCCGAGCGCGGATGCGGAAGCCGCCCCCTGCCCGCGGCCCGGCCTCGAATTCTCCGCCCAACGCAAGCGCCCGTTCACGCATTCCGGGGATCCCATTGCCACCTTCGCTGTGTGTCGAGATGGCGCCGTGTCCATCGTCGGTGATCTCGACTTCGATAACATCTGCTTTGTACCTGAGCGTTACCGTCGCACTTGCCACGGCCGCGTGACGGGTGACGTTGGTTAGGGACTCCTGGACAATGCGGAACGCAGACCGATCCACGGGCGCGCTCAGCGAACGCTCTGGGCCTTCGACTCGCTTGCCGACGACCAGTCCGGCCACCTTCATCCGAGCGATCAGGCTATCGATCTGATTCAGTCCGGGAGTCGGCGAGCGCGGCGCCCCGCCGCTTCCGTCGCGCAGAACGTCGAGAACAGATCGCAACTCCCCGAGGGCCTCGTTGCTCGCCTCCTTGATGGCAGTCAGTGCCGGGCGCGCCTGATCGGGCCGGTCCTCCAGGAGGTGGAGAGCCGTTCCAGCCTGCACGTTGATGAGCGAGATGTTGTGCGCAATCACGTCATGCAGCTCTTGCGCGATTCGAAGACGCTCCTCGCTCGCGCGGCGTTTTCTTTCTTCCGCCCGGCTTCGGGCCTCCTCGATGAAGCGCTCTCGCCTCACGCGAAAGACTTCTGGAACGGTCAGGAGGGCGGCCAACCACGCCCCCACGGCAATTGCCTCCGGCAGCTTCGGCGCGCCCTCCAGCCCGAGCGCAAACTCGCCCCACACGAAGGTTGCATAGCCAAGCGCCGCCACAGCGACGGCAATCCTTCGCTTCCCTCCCATGATCGCGGCGACCACGGCGACGGCAACCGAGATGAAGATGGGTCCATCGATGTATCCGAGCAACTCGTAGGTGGCGGCGACTGCAAATGCGGAAAACAAGACGGGCACCGGATACTTCCGGCGCACCGTTAGAAGGGCAGGGCCTGAGAGAAGAAGAAGAAAAGAGAGAAGATCCAAAGGCCGCCTGCTCGGCCCATGACCGTCCGCAAATGACGTCCCCATGACCTGAAAGAACGCCACGGCTACTGGCAGAGCCACGCGGCTTCGAAAGAAGCGAAACGGGAACGGAGGCGCGAATTCTGTCGTCACGTCTCCACGGTAAGCCGCAACTTGCAGAATGTCGTCGCCCGGGGAGCTAACTCGCCCTACGCCCTACGTAGTAGGCCCTGGGCCAAAATCTCGCGACTGGGCATTCTCTCCAACGTGTAGTCGATCGCCTGCTCGGTGGTCATCTCCGCCCCCTCGGCCCAGGCATCGCTGAATCTCTCTTGCCCGAGCTCGTCGCGCGGCCTCTCCAACCATCTGTCCAGGCGGAGCCTGTCGACCGAAGCGAGGGGGATTCCCAATCGCCGACGCAAGCAATCGGCAGCGCCGGCCACACGAGCGGCACGCAGAGGTTGACCCTCGTGCGCAGCAAGTCCCGCCAGAGCCTCCATGGCGTCGGAAGCGCCATCGAGGTCCCCTAGGTCGACGAACGCTTGCATCACATCAATCATCATTGGCCGCGCCAGCTCGAATACTCCCCTTTCCAGGTGCACCACACTCAGACTCGCTCTGGTGCAAGTCACCCCCCAGTCGTCACCTCGCGCCAGATCAAGGGGAATGATCTCCTCGAACAGGCGCTGGGCCATGTCGAGATCGCCGCGATCCAAAGCAACTATCCCGAGGTTGTTCAAAGCCGTCGAAGTCTCGAGGCGATTTCCCAAATCCCTGCGTATGGCTACGCTCGCAGTCAAGAGCTCCTCGGCCCTTACGAAATCATGCTCGCAACGGGCAACCACACCAAGGCTATTGAGGCACGCCGCCTCACCAACCCGATCGCCCGAGTCCCGATAGAGTGCAAGCGCCTGGTCGAAGAGTTGAGCCGCCGTGCTCAGCTCTCTTCGTTGCTCCATCAGGATTCCCAGCAACCGAAGTCCTCTCGCCCGCGGCTCGATCGGCGCGGATGAGTTGAGAGCCAGCGTCTGCTCGAGCCATGCGCTGCCCTCCACCGCGTGGCCGTGCGTATACCAGAAGCGACCGAGAGCCGAAGCTAGGCGAAGTCCAAGGAGGGCATCGTTC
>JACDBF010000190.1 GCA_013695055.1 Actinomycetota bacterium | reverse complement strand
ATCGATGCCCACCGTAACCATGGCTCCTACGCCTGCCGCTCGCGCCCGCTCCAAAAGACTCTCCTCCGGCCCGTTGTCTGCGCAGAGTTGCAAGTGGCAATGAGAATCGAACCACACCGAAGAAATCAGTCCGCTTCTATGCGCGGGAACAACGGCGTGCCAACCTCTGTACGGGAGGACTCCGGGAGCATGCCCCAGCGGCCGTCGTCCGCAAAGGTCCGCTGCCTCACGGCTCCAGCAAGCCCGAGCCGTTCCCACAGATCCTGCGCCGCGTGCGGAATTATCGGTGACAACATGAGCGCCATCAAACGAAGCGCGTCGGCGAGCTGATAAAGAACCACTTCCAAACGGCGCCGTTGCGCATCGTCTTTGGCGAGCGCCCATGGGGTGACTTCCTCGACGTAGGCATTCGCTTTTCTGACGAAAGCCCACGCCGACTTGAGCGCTTCTCCGATCTCGACGTCCGCCAAGGCGTCGGCCATCTCCTTGAAGGCGGCCCGGTGCGTGTCTCTCAATCGGAGATCGGCCTCGTCGATCTCCGAATCCGAAGGAGGAGATGGAATCACCCCGTCCAGATAACGATGGATCATCGACAGCACTCGCGATGCAAGATTGCCCAAGTCGTTGGCGAGATCGGAGTTGTAGCGAGCCGCCATGGCCTCCCAGGAGAAGTTGCCATCCTGTCCAAAGGAAAGCTCGCGCATGAAAAAGTACCTGTAGCCGTCTGAACCGAAGCTCTCAATGAGGTCATGAGGCGAGATGCCCGTGAGCTTGGACTTCGACATCTTCTCTCCGCCGACCTGAAGATACCCATGCGCGAACACGGTCTTGGGTAGCGGCAAGTCGAGAGCCATAAGCATCGCAGGCCAGATCACTGCATGAAACCAAAGTATGTCCTTGCCCACGAAGTGAATGTCCGCGGGCCAGAGACGCTCGAACATCTCGTCGTCCGAGCCATAGCCGGCTGCGGTCGCATAGTTGAGCAGAGCATCTATCCACACATAGATGACATGCTTCTCATCCCACGGCACCGGCACGCCCCAGTCGAAGCTCACGCGGGAGATGGAGAGGTCATCTAGTCCCTGGCGGACCTTTCCAAGCACTTCGTTACGGCGGCTCTCCGGCATCACGAAACGAGGATTGTTCTCATAGAGCTCGATTAGACGATCCGCAAAGCCGGCCAGGCGAAAGAAGTAGTTGTCCTCTTTGACGACCTCCGGCGCGAAGCCGTGAAGCGGGCACTTCCCGTCTACGAGCTCGTCGGGGGTCTTGAACGCCTCGCATCCCACGCAATAGAGACCCTCATACGATCCGAGGTATATCTGGTCGCGGTCATAAAGGGCCTGCACGAACTTCTTGACGGGCTCTTCGTGGCGCGTTTCGGTCGTCCTTATGAAGTCGTCGTTGGATAAGTCGAGCGCATCCCAGACCTCGGTCCAGCGGGGCACCAGCTGATCGGTCCATTCCCGGGGGGAGAGCCCCTTCGCCTCCGCGCTTCGGGCCACCTTCTGGCCGTGCTCGTCGGTCCCCGTCAAGAAGTGAACCTGCCTACCCTCGAGGCGGCGCCAGCGGGCCACGAAGTCGGCCGCGACCGTCGTGTATGCGTGACCGAGGTGCGGGACGTCGTTCAGGTAGTAGATGGGGGTGGTCAGATAGAACTTGTCGTAGGGCATCGATGCCTTTCCGTGGCCCCTCTCCCCCAACAATCCCAGGACCGGCATTGTCTAATCCAGCCTTCGGGGAACCGGATGTGGTTTTCTTACCTTCAATCGGTGACGAAATGGACCATTTTGGTCACCGATTACGCCGGTTGCCGATTGACCGGTTCGGGAGCCAGGGCTACATTAACCAGTATCTACCAGGATGAGGGGAAGCCACCGATGAAGTCTACCGGCGTGGTCCGCAAGATCGACGAGCTCGGGCGCATCGTTTTGCCGTCTGAGCTGCGCCGCGTATTCGGAATTCACGAGGGCGACGAGCTCGAGATCAGCGTCAACGGCGACCAGGTCATCCTGCAAAAGCGTCAGGA
>JACDBF010000176.1 GCA_013695055.1 Actinomycetota bacterium | reverse complement strand
GAGATCGGATCTTCCGGTTGCCGTCTTGCTCATCGATCTCGATCGCTTCAAGGAGATCAACGACAGCCTCGGACATCACATCGGTGATCTCCTTCTGCGAAAGATCGGGCCTTCCATCACCGGGACGCTGCGCGAGTCGGACACCGTGGCGCGACTCGGAGGAGATGAGTTTGCGGTCGTAATCCCGCGATTGGAAGGAGTGCAGCATGCCGTCGAGGTCGCGGGGAGGATCGAGAAGGCGCTCGAGCGCCCGTTCGTGCTCGAAGAGGTGGTCGGAGAGCTGTCGCTCGACATAGAAGCAAGCATCGGCATCGCCTTGTATCCGGAGGACGGCACGGATGTAGCCACACTCATCCAACGGGCCGACGTGGCCATGTACGTGGCCAAGGAGAGTCACAACGGGTTCGAGATTTACGCGGGTGAACGCGATCGACACAGCGCGCAGCAACTGGCGATGCTCGGCGAGCTCAGACGGGCCATCGATGAGAAGGAGCTGATCCTTCATTATCAGCCCAAGGCCGACATGCGGACCGGCGAGATCAATGGGGCCGAAGCGTTGCTCCGATGGAATCATCCCAAACGTGGGCTCGTCTTTCCCGACGAGTTCATACCCCCGGCGGAGCGAACGGGGCTGATCGGTCCGCTAACGCTGGCCGTGCTCGATCAGGCTCTAGAGCAATGTCGCTCGTGGATGGATCAGCGGCTCGACCTCAGCGTGGCCGTCAACCTTGCACGTCGCAACCTATTGGATCCGGCGTTCCCCGAGGAAGTCGCCCAGCTATTGACCAAGTGGGGAGTCTCTGCACATCTGCTCGATCTCGAGATCACGGAAAGCAGCATTATGTCCGATCCGGCTCGGGCCGCGGACTGTCTGACAAAGCTGAGTGCTATGGGCATAACCTTGTCACTGGACGACTTCGGGGCCGGCTACTCGTCTCTGGCTCACCTGAGGAGGCTTCCCGTCGCCGAGATAAAGATCGACAAGTCGTTCGTGATCAACATGAGACGTGATGACAACGACAAGGTCATCGTTCACTCCACCATCGACCTCGCGCACAACCTCGGTCTGAAGGTGACGGCGGAGGGCGTGGAGTCCCTCGAGTTGTGGAGAGAGCTCTCGCAGCTGAGGTGCGACGTTGCCCAGGGCTTTTACGTAAGCCCGCCGGTTCCACCCGAGCAGCTCACTTCCTGGATCAAAGAGCGCAACGGCGTATTTGCGATCTCGAGAGAAGCGGCGGACGTCGCGCCCTATCCGGACGCGACGCGCAGAAGCTCTCCCGACGAGATGTCGGTGAGGTAGAGCTCGCCCTCTTGGTCGAGGCCGAACGAGCTGACCGAGCGATCGGTCGACAGCAGGACCCTTGGTGCGGACTCGCGCGTATCCGTGTCGAGCCCCCAAATCGTTCCCGAACAGTAATCTGAGTAGAGGTAGGTTCCCCTTAGCTCGGGGAGCTCGGACCCCCGGTACACGTAGCCCCCGGTGACCGAGCAGCCTTCCTCGTGGGAGTAGACGGCTGCCGGCTCGACGAGGCCCCCTTGATCGCATCCCTCCTCGGGCTGGTAGCACGCGGTTCCCTCGGTGATGTTCCAGCCATAGTTGAGGCCCCCTTTCCCCCCTGGGGCCCGATCGATCTCCTCCTGCGAGCTTTGGCCGACATCTCCGATCCATATGTCTCCCGTAGCCGAGTCGAAGCTGAAACGCCACGGGTTACGAAGGCCGTACGCCCAGATCTCGGGCCGGGCGTCCGGGCGTCCCACAAAGGGATTGTCGTCCGGTATCCGGTAAGGCCCGCCGGGTGGGGGATCGTCGACATCGATGCGTAGGATCTTGCCGAGAAGCGCGCCGAGGTCCTGTCCATTGCCGAGCGGGTCACCGGCGCTGCCGCCGTCGCCCGTCGCGATGTAGAGGTAGCCGTCTTCCCCGAATGCGAGTGCCCCGCCGTTGTGATTCGCGTAAGGGTCGTCGATGCGCAGCAGAATGCGCTCCGAATCGGGATCTGAGCTCGCAGGCTCAGACCCTTCGTCGCGCAGGTACTCGGCGACGACATCGTCGCCCTGTAAATCTGTGTAGCTCACGAAGAAACGACCGTTGTCCTCGTATCTCGGATGAAAGGCGAGGCCGAGCAAGCCCTGCTCGCCGCCCGCGACGATGCGCTCTCCGATATCGAGAAAGGGATCGGCCAGCTCGCCGCCGGCGACCATGCGGATTGCCCCCGTCTGCTCGACGACGTAGAGGGTGCCCGTTCCGTCGCCTGCGTGCGTGGCGAACAGCGGCGCCTCCAGGCCCGAGGCGACCGTTACGAGCTCGATCCCCGAGCCCTCGCCGTCGATGCCGGACCCCGTGCCGCCGTAGGGGCGAGAAACACCGGAGTCCTCGCTTCCCGTAGCGCAGGCTGAAAGAAGGACCATCATCACCGTCGCCCAGCCTCGCGGTCCTCTCATGCCCGTCACGGCCTTCTCTCCTCTTGTCGCCCGAAGGCCCCCATTCGTACATCGGGCCCGGAGTTACGGGGTCGCGGCGAATCCCGAGCCCGGCTCGGTGCGCTTTTTCCCACTCTCGACGGTGCGGATTCACCCATTCGGGGGATGCGCAGGGGGGTCGGGTCGGGATACAAAGTAGCCCTGTTGGGTCAAGCCGCAAGGATCCCCTCCTCGAGGCCGGTCGCGAGCGAGTAGCCGCCATGGGAAGGGGATCCGCGAGCCAACCGATCAATCGAACGTTTCGACTATCTCCCAAGGGGAGGATTCGTTGACAGACCGGGCTTAGATCTCACCCCGAGAGGCAGAAGGCCTCAGACGCCGAAGGGCCCCCATCGTCGTCTGAGGCCTTCGCCGCGCTCGGGTCCGGTTCCCGAAGATGTCTTGACCCGCCCTTATCGTGAGAGCGTGGAGCCGGAGCGCATCTTCCAGGGCCTGAATCCCGAGCAGCTGCGCGCCGTAGAAGCGGTCCGGGGGCCCGTCTGTATCCTGGCGGGGGCCGGTTCGGGCAAGACCACCACGATCACGCGCCGAATCGCCAATCAAGTGGCGACCAGGACCTTCGATGGCCCCGAGATCCTCGCCGTGACCTTCACCGACAAGGCCGCCGGGGAGATGCGCGCCCGCCTCTCGGCGCTCGAGATAACGGGCGTGCGTGCCCGGACCTTCCACTCGGCGGCGCTGGCTCAGCTTCACCACCTCGCGGCCGAGCCTCCCGGGCGCATCCTGCCCTCGAAGGGGCTCGCGCTGCGCCAAATTGCCAACTCTTTGCCGAAGGCCTATCGCTTTCGTCCCGCCGCCGATCTCGCCGCCGAGATCGAGTGGGCCAAGAACCGGCGGCTGGGCCCGGAGGACTATCTCGCCGCGCTCGGTAACCACGAGCCCCCCATCCCCGAAGACCTGATGGCCGGCGTCTACCGAACCTACGAGCGGAGGAAGAGCGAGCAAGGGCTGATCGACTTCGAGGACGTGCTCGAGCACTGCGTCCGCATGTTCGACGAAGACGAGCTCGCGAGCGAGCGTTTTAGAGCGAGGTACCGGGCGTTCACGGTCGATGAGTATCAGGACGTGAACCTGCTCCAACGGTCACTGCTGGAGCGATGGCTGGGCGGCCGGGACGATCTGTGTGTCGTAGGCGACGACTATCAATCCATCTATTCGTTCACCGGCGCGAGCCCTCAGCACTTGCTCGAGATGCCCCGACTCTATCCGAGAACCTTGACCGTGCGCTTGGAGCGCAACTACCGCTCGTCGCCCGAGATCCTCGCAGTGGGCAACCGGCTGGTCGCGGCGCTCGGCGGAGCCAAGAAGGTGTTGACGCCCGAAAAGCCGAGCGGGCCCCAGCCCACAGCCCGCTGCTTCGACGATCCGCACGACGAGCTCGACTTCATAGTCCGAAGCGTTCAGGACCTGCATCGGAGCGGCGTCGCCTTCGAGGACATGGGCGTCTTGTATCGGGCCAACTTCCGCTCGGAGGACTACGAGGAGCGCTTCGCCGCAGCTCACATTCCCTTTCAAGTTCGCGGTGGGGCGTTCTTGAAACGTCCCGCTGCCCGAAGACTGATGAGCGCGCTCAAGCGGTCCGCGACATCGGAGGTTGCGGGAGCGGTGCGGGCCCTGGCCGACAAGGACGGTTATGTCGAGTCGCCGCCCGAAGGTCTAGGGGAGCAAGAGATCACGCGCCAGAACGATCTCGGGCGTCTGGTCGTGCTCGCCGCCGAGTTTGATGACGGCGCAAGCACCGCCCGCGATTTCGTTGCGGACCTAGAGACCCGTTTCGGCGCCGACGGTGATGGACGCGGCGTGAACCTGCTCACCTATCACCGGGCCAAGGGCCTCGAGTTCCAGGCCGTGCTGCTCCCGCGTCTCCAAGAGGGTGAGCTGCCTTTCAAAAGAGCGCGCAGCGACGAGGCGATCGCGGAGGAGAGGCGCCTCCTCTACGTGGGGATCACCCGAGCCAAGTTGCATCTCGTTATCACCTGGTTGAGCGCAGGTCGCGCGGCACCCAGCCGCTTCGTCGCAGAGCTCGGCTTGGCGGCTGCTGCCGCTGCTGCAGCAGTGCCGGCGGCTAGAAAGCGGGACGTTGTAGAAGATGGAGTGACCGTCTCGGCCCTGAAAGAATGGCGCAAATCTCGTGCGCGCGCCGACGGCAAGCCAGCGTACGTGATCCTGCATGACTCGAGCGTCCAAGAGATCGCGGAGCGAACACCCTCGAGCAAGGTGCAGCTGTCGCGTGTTCCGGGCATAGGCCCTGCCAAGCTCGAGCGCTACGGCGACGAGATCCTCGAGGTGCTAAAGAGCGCCGGCCCGGAGCCTCAGGCGAGCGAGACGAGCTCCAGCAGGTCGTCCGACCAGTAATCGAGCTTGCCCTCGGGCATCAGCAGCACTCGATCGGGTTGGAGGCGCCGGACGAACTCGGCGTCGTGGCTGACGATGATCATGGCTCCCGGCCACGCGCTCAATGCCTGCGCCACAGACTGCAGCGACGGGGGGTCGAGGTTGTTCGTCGGCTCGTCGAGCATCAAGAAGTTGTGACGCCCGGCAACAAGCTGAGCGAGCGCAAGCTTGGTTTTCTCGCCCCCCGAAAGCGTGCCGGCGTCCTGCCATGCGAATTCTCCGATGAGACCGAACATGCCGAGAAGGGCACGCAGCTGCTGCTCGGTTGCAGGCGACTGCGACTTCATGTGCTCGAGAACGTCTCGTCCCGCGTGAATGCCCTCGTGCTCCTGAGCGTAGTACCCGGTCGAGACGCCGTGGCCGAGGTGAGTGAAACCGGCATCGGGCTCGCTTTCGCCGGTCAGAATGCGAAGCAAGCTGGTTTTCCCCGCTCCGTTGAGACCCATCACCAGCAGCCGCTCCCCGTTGCCCACCTGGAAGCTCACCGCCCGAAACACCGGCGGGCCCCCGTAGCTCTTAGTGAGTCCCTTTACCGTGAGCACGGTCTTACCTGCACGCGGCGGTTCGGGGAAGCGAAGCCGCAGCGATCTTTCCTTGGAGGATTGTGGCGCAAGCGCGCGCGACTTCAGCTTCTCGACGCGCGAATCGAGCGTCTTCGCTATGCGGGCGCGTTTTTGTGTTTGATGTCGCATTGAATCAGCGAGAGTGCTCAACCGTTTGATCTCGGCCTGCTGGCGCCCGACGATCTTGACCCGTCGAGCTTCGTCGGCCTTGCGGGCGGCGCGGTAGTGGGTGTAGGTGCCCTTGTACTCGATGAGCTCTCCCTCGTCGAGATGCAGAATGCGGGTGATCGCCGAATCGAGCAAGACGAGGTCGTGGCT
>JACDBF010000145.1 GCA_013695055.1 Actinomycetota bacterium | reverse complement strand
CTCGCCTGCCGAGATCGTGATCAGTGGCGATCCCGGGACACCAGAGGCCAAGGCGGGCATAGCCGATCTGCAGTCAATGCTCGAAGAAGACGGGATGTTCGGCCCCTCTCAATTGAGGACCAATGAGGCGGGCGACACCACAGTCGTGTCCGCCCCAATCGCTGCGGACCCATCCAGCCGGGCCGCCACCGACGCGATCGAAAGAGTGCGAGTGGACTATGTACCCCAGGCCCTGGCAGGCGCGGGTGTGGACGTGCTGGTCGGGGGCGAGACGGCCTTCAACAAGGACTTCTTCGATCTCACAGCGACGTATACGCCTATCGTGTTCGTTTTCGTCTTGACTCTCTCGTTCTTACTGCTGACGGTCGTGTTTCGCTCCATCGTCGTTCCCATCAAGGCGATCATCATGAACTTGCTGTCGGTCGGGGCGGCCTATGGACTGATAGTGCTGGTCTTCCAAAAAGGAGTGGGGGCCGACCTGCTCGGCTTCCAGCAGGTCGAATCGATCGAGGCGTGGCTGCCGCTGTTCTTGTTCTCGATTCTCTTCGGGCTGTCCATGGACTATCACGTGTTCTTGTTGTCACGGATAAGGGAGCATTTCGACCTGACGCACAACAACACCGAATCGGTTGCTCACGGCCTGCGCACCACCGGCGGGTTGATCACCGGCGCCGCGGTCATCATGGTGGCGGTCTTCGGTGGCTTTGCGGCCGGCGATCTCGTCTCGCTTCAGGAGATGGGGTTCGGCCTCGCCGTGGCGGTGTTCCTCGACGCGACGATCGTGCGGTCGGTCCTCGTGCCGGCCACCATGAGGCTTTTGGGCGACCGTAACTGGTATCTCCCGAAGTGGCTCAGCTGGCTTCCGGACGTGAAGGTTGAGGGAACAGAGCCTCCGGCTCGAACCGGGGAGCGAGAAGCCGCCCAGCCGGTGTCGATCTAGGAGTCCCGGCGGGGGTCATTGCTTGCGAGCGATGGCCCTTGCCAACTCCGCCTTGCTCATTTTCGAGCGACCCTTGATGCCGAGCTTCCCGGCGCGCTGCAGCAACTCGCCCTTGGTGTGACCTTCGTAGTCCACTCCGCCGAAGCTTTCACCTTTGCCTTCTCGGGCGGCTCGCCCGCTCTCTTTCGCTCTGGGATCGGAGGGACCTTTGTGGTCCTTTTTCTCCCAATGGTCGTCCACCTTTTCAAATGAGTGCTTGAGTGACGCGAACGCGGTGCGGTGAGCCCGTTCTCCCTCTCCGTATTCCTCGACGGCGCTGTCGTGGGACTTAGCCCAGGTTCTCTGCGCCTTCTCGGGCGAACGTTTGATGGTCGAGGGCATGTCCTCGATGGTCTCTTTCTCGATATCGTCGTTCCACGGCAAGTGAGCCACCCCCATCTCTCTGTGTAGAAAAGTATCGCTCTCGTCGGTGAGGTATTGCCCCTGCCGGCCGGAGATAAACGCAACGAGGCGTCGCACGCAGCGGTTAGCGTCGGGAGGTTGGCGAACGCATGCGGCCGGCCGCGTCGGCTCCGATCCGCTCGCGAGATGGCAGGTGACCAGGTGGGAATGGGCGAACGCACACAAAGCAAGAGGCGCAGCGTGCTGGGGCGCGGGCTCCGCATCATCGCTTCTTACATACGCACTCATCCGGGGCCCTTCGCTGTCTCGGTAGCGGGAAGCGCCGTCTATGCGGTGGTCACGGTGGGCAGCGCGTATGTCCTGGGTTGGGTCACCGATGACGTCATCTACCCTGCTTTTCAGAACGGCGTGTCCCCCGCAAGCTTATGGGCTGGTGTGCTGGCCATCGCGGGGATCATGTTCGTGCGCGCGGGGAGCATCGTGGTGCGCCGCTACTTCGCCGGCATGACGTCGTACCGAATGCAGGCGACGCTGCGAAAGAGGATCGTTGAGCGCTACGGCAAGCTGCCTTTGGCGTTCCATCGTTCTCGTCCGGCGGGCGAGCTTCTGGCTCACGCAGAGGCGGACGTCCAAGCGGCCACCGACGTACTCAATCCGGTGCCCTTTTCTATCGCCGTTCTGTTCCTGGTCGCTTTCGCCGTCGTATCGCTCGTCATCACGGATCTCTTTCTCACGGCCGTCGGCTTCGTCATCCTTCCGGCGCTTGCGATTCTCAATCGCATATACGGAGCGGTCGTGGAGCCGGCTGCCACACGGGCCCAGGAGCGCATCGGCGAAGTTTCCGCCCTTGCCCACGAGAGCATCGATGGAGCGTTGGTGGTCAAGACGCTGGGACGCGAGAGCTCCGAAGTCAGGCGGTTCGATGAGCGAGCCGCCCAACTGGAGCAGGAACGGGTCAAGCTCGGTCGCTTGCGCGCCGGCTTCGATCCTGCATTCGAAGCGCTCCCCAACCTCGGGATCATCGTCCTTCTGGCGGTCGGCACATGGCGCCTTTCCACCGGAGCGATCACGATCGGTACGTTGGTCCGATTCGTGAGCCTCTTCCAGATGCTGGCCTTTCCGATGCGCATGATCGGTTACGTAATGTCCGAGATCCCGGGGGCAGTCGTGGGGCGAGAGCGGTTGCAAGGCGTGTTTCGCGAACCTGTCGCCGTGCTCCCTCCCCTCGAGGGAACACAGCTGCCCCGTGGCCCCCTCAATATCGTCGCCCGTTCGGTAAGTTATTCCTACGCCGGTAACAACGTGCTTGAGGATGTGTCCTTTGATGTCGCACCTAACGAGTCGATCGCTCTCGTCGGACCAACGGGCGCGGGAAAGAGCACTCTCGCCCAATTGCTCGTGCGGCTAGCGGATCCTGATTCGGGCAGAGTGGAGGTCGGCGGCATGGACGTGCGGTCCATTGCGCCGGGCCACTTGCAGCAGGCCGTAAGTGTCGTCTTCCAAAGGAGCTTTCTGTTTGCGACCTCGGTGCGGGACAACATCACTCTCGAATCGGCGGCCACGCATGACGAAGTGGTGCGAGCCGCGCGGCGCGCTCACGCGGACGATTTCATAAGCGCCCTGCCCAACGGTTACGACACCGTTGTTGGCGAGCGAGGCGTAACGCTCTCGGGCGGCCAGCGCCAGAGAGTGGCACTGGCCAGAGCGTTGCTGCGGCATCCGAGGGTCTTGATACTCGACGACGCGACCTCGTCGGTGGATCCCACGATCGAGGCAGCCATCCTCGACTCCCTACGCCGGAATCTCGAAGCGACGGTCATCGTGATCGCTTACCGGGTCTCGACCATCTCGCTTGCGGACCGAATTCTCTATCTGGACGAGGGCCGCATCATGGCGCAAGGCGCGCACGAGGAGTTGCTCGGCTACCCACGCTACGAGACGATGGTGCGGGCCTACGAAGGAGCGAGGATCTGAGCGAGGGCGCCCGCAGGAACGCCCCGCGCGAAGGCGTCGACGGGGCTTGGTCGGTGTTGAAACGAGGGGTCGCTGAGTCACCCGAGCTCCGGTCGGGCCTTCTCTACACGGTAGCGCTTGCGCTGGTCGGAACGGCGGGCTCTTTGTTGCTGCCGGTGCTCATCCAGCAAATCATGGACAACGGGATTCGGGGCCCGCAAGGCTTCCGATTGGGCTTCGTCTATCTCGTATGTGGCATTGCCGCTATGTCGACGGTCGTCGTCTACTTTGCGGTGCGGGGAACCTACGCGCGTCTGGTCGTCGCGTCCGAGAGGGCGTTGCGAAATCTCCGAGTGCGCGTGTTCGAGCACATTCACGC